>JBILWD010000067.1:0-13475 GCA_044370095.1 Opitutaceae bacterium
CGAGGGACCCGAACTTACGCTGCCCAACGTCGGCCCCGCGCACGCTGGAGACTGGGTCTGCGTCGCCACCAACGCCGCCGGCCACACCGCGAGCGCCCCCGCCACCCTCACGCTCAACTTCGGTGCACTGGTGAACCTTTCCGCCCGCGCTTCCGTCGGCACCGGGGCCAACGTGGTGATCCCCGGGATCACGGTCCGCGGCACCCGCCCCAAGACGCTGCTGATCCGCGCCGCCGGCCCCGCCCTCGCCGCCTTCGGCCTCGGCGGCACGCTCGCGGATCCGGTGCTCTCGATCTTCGACGCCGCGGGCGACCGGATCCTGTTCAACGACAACGCCGCCGCGTTCCCCGATCCCGCCGCGGTCGCCACCGCCTCCGCCCAAGCCGCCGCCTTCCCGCTCCCGGCTGCCGGTCGTGACGCGGCGGTCCTGGTCACGCTCCCTCCCGGCGGTTACACGGTCCAGGTGTCCGGTAACGGCACGGGCGCCGCCGCCCAAGGGGTGGCCCTCGTCGAGGTCTATGAGGCGGATGCCGAGCCCGGCGCCCTGGTGAACCTATCGTGCCGCGCCCGGGTCGGGACGGGCGGGGACGTCCTCATCGCCGGGTTCGCGGTGGGCGGCATGGCGCCCAAGCGCCTGCTGCTGCGCGGGATCGGCCCGACGCTCGGCAGCCTCGGGGTTACCGGCTCGCTCGCCAATCCCCGCCTCGCCGTGCTGCGCTCGGGTGCGACGGAGGAATTGGCCGCGAATGACGATTGGGAAGCGGCCCTCGCGCCCGCGTTCGCCAGCGTCGGCGCCTTCGCCCTCACCCCGGGCAGCCGCGACGCCGCCCTAGTGGTCACTTTGCCCCCCGGAGCCTACACGGCCCAGGTCAGCGGCGTCGGCGCCTCCACCGGCATCGCGCTGGTCGAGGTCTACGAGCTGCCCTGAAGCCGCGCGGGAGGCGGATCAGGCCGGTCCTAGCCGGCTCAGGCCTTCCGCAGCAGGAACGCGCCGCCGCCGTCGTGGCCGGCCACCCAAGGCTGGCTCACCACGGACTTCTCCAAGGTGAACGGCCCGCCCGCCTTCCCCGCGAGGAAGGCGCGCACGACGTGCTCGTTCTCCTCCGCGTCGATGCTGCAGGTCGAATAGACGAGCCGCCCGCCCGGGCGCACGAGGCGCGCCGCCGCGTGCAGGAGCGAGAGCTGCTGCGCCGGATGCTTGCGGAAATCCCCCGGCTGCAGCCGCCACTTCACGTCCACCCGGTGCCGCATCACGCCGGTGTTAGAACAGGGGACATCCAGCAGCACACCATCATAGGCCTCGGGCAACCGGTGCTCCCGCAACACCAGCGCGGGCTGTTCCAGCAGGTCCGCTTGGACCAAGGCGACGTCGACGCCACGGGTCCGCGAGAGGTTCTCCTTCAGCCGTTCCAGCCGCGTCCCGGGCTGATCCACCGCCACGACGCGGCCGGCGGTCATCTGATCCGCAATGAGCAGGCTCTTGCCCCCCGGGGCCGCGCAAAGATCGAGCAACGTCTCCCCGGTCTGCGGCGCCAGCAGCTCGACCGGCAAACGGGTGGACGGATCCTGCAGGTACAGCTGGCCCGCCGCCAACAGCGGCTCGACCTCGGCCCAGTGCCCCGAAGGCACGCGCAGGAAGCCGGGCCACGCCGTCGGCTGCAGGAACTGCGGGGGCTCGCCCGGCCCGCGCCAGCGCCCGTGCACCGGCGCCGGAGTCTGATTCCATTCCAAAAGCGACCGGGTCGCGACTGGGCCGAACTGCGCCAGCCAAGCCCGCACCAGCCAGACGGGATGCGAAAAATATTCCGCGAGCACGGTGGCGTCCGCGTCCGCCGGGGGCGGCGGCTGGGCGAGGGGCTCCGCGAGGCGGCGGACGACCGCGTTCACCATTCGGGCCTCGGCCGGGCTGGCGAGCGTCTTGGTGCGTTCCACCGCGTGGTGCACGATCCGCGGCACCCGCCCCGGGTCAGCGTCCGCCGCGGTCGCCGCTTCCAGCAGTTCCAGCCCTGCCAGCAAGAGGACCGCCCGCACCTCGTTCCGGGGCGGGTGCGCGACGAGCCGCCCCAGCGCCGCCTCCAGCCGGCCGTGATGGCGCACCACCCCCAGCACCCGGTGCTGGCACTGCGCCCGCGCCGGGCCGGTCAGCCCCCGCGGCAAGGTCTCCAGCAGTAAGTCGATGCGCTCCCCGCGGGCGATCCAGCGGGTCAAGAGCAGGGCGGCGGAGGTCCAAGCGTCGGGCGGCAGGGCAGATTTGGTCGGCATTAGGGCGTCTTCCCGGGACGCCCGGGGGCGACACTCGGTTTGACAAGGCGGATAAAGGTCCGCTCAACTCTCCCGTTCAGGTCATCAGTCACGCAACCATGAATTCCGAAGCCGTTTCCGCGCTCCTCGCCAAAATGCCGACCCTCAAGCCGGCCAAATCGAAACTCGAGGCGATGGTGCCGGGCGCTTACGTGGTCCACCGGAGCTGGGGCTTCGGTCAGATCCGCTCCTACGACGAGTCCGCCCAGCGGCTCACGATCGACTTCAAGGGCAAGGCCGGCCACGCGATGGATCCCGCCTTCTGCGTCTCCACGATGGAGGTGCTGCACCCCCGCCACCTGCTGGTCCGCCGCGAGACCGAGGCCGCCCGCATCAACGAGCTGATCGCCAACCAACCGGCCCAACTGGTGGTCGAGGCCCTCCAAGCCTACCCGAACCAAGCCGCCACCGCCATCGAGCTGGAAATCGTCCTCGCTCAGGTTCTCGGCGAGGAGAAGTTCAAGAAGTGGTGGGCCGCTGCCCGCAAGCAGATCGCCCAAGACGCACGCCTCTCCGTCCCGGTCAAGAAGACCGAGTGCTACATCGTGCGCGAGACGCCCGTCTCCGCCGAAGACGGCATCCGTGAGCAGTTCACCAGCACCCGCTCCGCCCGCCGCCGGATCACTCTCGCCGAGGAACTGATGGCCGCCGTCGACGGCAAGGCCAGCCCCGGTGACCTCGGGGCCATCCTCGATGGCCTCGCCGAGTCCGTCCGCGAGTCCAACCAGCTTGACGCCGCCGAACGCCTTTACGGGGCTGCGGTGCGCGACGACCTCGCCAAGCTGCTCGGTCGCACCGAGGCCTTCGAGCCGGCCCAGGCCACCCTCATCGCCAATACCCGCGACCTCCCCGGCATTGCCGAGAAGATCCCGGTCCACTTCCAGGGCCGGTTCCTGCGGCTGATCCGCGATACGCACCCGATTGAGGCGCGCGACGTCCTGTTCCAGCTCCTCAAGACCTCGCAGGGTAAGTTCACGACCGAGTGCATCAACTTCCTCATCGAGGAAGGGCACGCCGACCACCTCGCTGAGACGCTTCGCCGCTGGCAGACCGAGCAGAACCTCCGCGCCCCAGTGCTCCTCTGGATCGTCAAGAACCGCGACTCGAAGAAGTTCGCGAAGCTCCTGCACGACCTCATCACCCCGCGCCTGCTCAGCGCCATCTTCTTCGCCATCGATTACGAGGCCCTCCAAGCCGCGAGCGCCCGCCGCATCCCGCTGGCCGATATCCTCTCCGAGGACACCGCCCTGATCCCGGACTTGCTCTCCACCGCCGACCCGGAGACCGCCCGCGACCTCGCCAATACCCTGATGCTCAACCAGGGCTTCGAGGAACTGACCAAGAAGTCGCTCCTCGCCCGTTTCATTAAGATCTTCCCCAAGATCCAGTCGCTGGTGGCCGCCGATGCCGAGGGTAAGGACGAGCAGCTGATCGTATCCCGCGCCAGCTACGACCGGAAGCGCGAGGAGTACGATCAGATCGTCTCGAAGAAGATCCCTGAGAACTCCAAGGCGATCGCCGCCGCCCGCGAGCACGGCGACCTCCGCGAGAACTCCGAGTTCAAGATGGCCAAGCAGGACCAGTCCGTCCTGATGGCCCAGAAGGGCCAACTCGAGCGCGACCTCGCTCGCGCCCGCGTCACCGACTTCAAGGATGCCACGACCGACCAGGCCAGCGTTGGCACGGTGGTCGAGGTGCGGAAGGTGGCCGACGGCTCGACCACGACGTTCACCATCCTCGGGGCTTGGGACGGCGATCCCGACCGCCACATCATCTCCTACAAGACGGCCTTCGGCGCCGCCCTCCTCGGCCGCAAGCCGGGCGAGGTGGTTAAGGTGAAGACGGCCGGCGTGGACGAGGAGTTCACGCTCGTCGGCATCTCCCGCTACGTTGCCTAAGCCGGCGGCGCCCCGCCCCGGCTTCCCGCGGATCGCGCCCGGCCCCGTTCACGGGTGCCGGGCGGAGCGCTCGTTTCACGGCGGAGGTCCCCGCCGTCCCCGTCAGTCCCGGAAACCCTCCGCCCGCTCGACGATGAACTTCGGGCGCGCCCGCACCTCCTCGTAGATGCGGCCAATGTATTCGCCCAAAATTCCGATACTGATGAGCTGGATACCCCCGAGGAACGAGATGAGGATCACGAGGGTCGGGTTACCCCAAGCGATGGGCCAGTCCATCAGCTTGTAGAAGAGGTAGATGCCCATCAGCAAAAACGCGCCACCCGAGACGAGAAAGCCGAGCCACGTGCTCAGGGTCAGCGCGTAAGTGGAGAAGCAGAAGATGCCGTTGAAGCCGATCCGCAGGGAACCGAGGAAACGGTTGTAGTTGGTCTCGCCGGCAAAACGCGCCGGCCGGTCGAAGGGAATCAGCGCCTGCTTGAAACCGACCACCGCCACCATCCCCCGCAGGAATCCGTGGGTCTCCTTCAACCGAGTTACCTCCGCCACGACCCGCCGCGACATCAGCCGGAAATCTCCCGTGTTGGGCGGGATGCGCACGTCCGCGATCTTGTTGATCACCTTGTAGCCGGTCGCCGCGACGAGGCGCTTTACCCACGGCTCGCCCGTGCGCTGGCGTCGCTGCGGCAGCACGACGTCGTACCCGGCTCGCCACTTCGCCACCATCTCGCCGAGCAGCTCCGGCGGATCCTGCAGATCCACATCCATCACGACCACCGCCTCGCCGGCCGAGTACTGCAGGCCCGCCAAGGTCGCCATCGGCTGGCCGAAACGCCGCGAGAACCGCAGGAGCTTGATCCGCGGATCCTCCGCCCGCGCCTCGAGGATCACCTCCTCGGTCCGGTCCGGCGAGGGATCGAGGGCGAAGATCACCTCGTAGTCCTCGGTAACGGCACCCAAAATCGGCCGCACGCGGCGCAGGAACTCCGGGATATTCTTCTCTTCCCGGTACACCGGGACGACGAGGCTGAGGAGCATAACGGGGAAGGGCTACCAGCGCAGCCCGACGGCGAGGAGCCGCGCCGTCAAGGCCCCGTGCAACCGCGCGCGCCGGGCGTGATGCTCCATCTGCGCGCCATCGTCCGACCGCTCCCCGTGGAAACGGACCCGGATGCGCCGCATCTCCTCCGCGCCGGTGGTGTGGATCGCAGTCGCGGTCTTCTGCTCGGCGTGGACCCGGAACGCGCCCAGGAAATACGGCACCCGCCGCAAGACACACCCCGCATGCTGGAAGCGCGCCAGCAGGTCCCAATCAAGGGCGAACTGGAAGGTGGGGTCGATCCCGCCCACCCGATCCCACGCCCGCTTGCGCCAGAACACAGTCTCCTGCGGCACGTAGTCGACCCACTCAAGGGTCGCCGGATCATGCCGCGGCAACACCCAGCGCCCGATCTCCCGGTCCTCCTCGTCGATCAAAATCCGGTGCCCGTAGATCACATCCACCTCCGGATGCCGCGCAAAGTAAGCAGCCGCGAAGGCCAGGGACCCCGGCGCGAGGAGGTCGTCCGAATTGAGCCACGCCATCAGGTCCTCCGGCGCCAATTCGCCCACAACGTGGGCAAACCCCCGCCGGATCGCGTCCGCTTGCCCCCGGTCGGGCACGGACTCCCAGTGCCGCAGCCGCGCAGCGTGGCGGGCGATGAGCGCCGCGCTGCCGTCCCGCGAACCGCCGTCCTGCACGACGTACCGCAGCCCGGGGAAATTTTGGTCGAGCACGCTCGCGAGGGTCCGCCCAAGAAACCGCTCCTGCCCGTAACTCGGGGTTACAACCGCCACGTTCAGCCCGCCCTGCGGGGCCCGCTGGCGCGCCAACGCGCGTTCCCACCGCAGCGGCCGCGGCTCGTGCTGGCGCAGGACCCCCAGCTCACCGGGGCCACCCTCCACCAGCCGCCGGTACGCGCGGGCCTGCAGCGGCCGCAGCCAGCGCTCGCGGACGTAGCCCCGCAGCAGCAGCGCGATCCGGCGCAGGTCCGCCGTCGAATGGGTGGTTTCAGCCGCCACCTCGCGCAACACGCGGTCGCGGTGTGCGATCCCCGCACTGAGTTCCCGGATGACGAGCTCCTTTTCACCTAACAGCCGGCCGTAATGCTTCGCCTGCTCGAGCTCGTGCAACCCTGCCTCCCGGTTGGCCGCACCGCGCCGGAGCTCCTCCAGCTCTGCCGTCTGCCGGATGCGCACGGCCTCGAGGTTCCGGATGTGGACCGCCTGGTCCTCCAGCGCCCGCGCGGCCCGCCCGGGTTCGCCGGTCACCGCCGCTAAAGCCCGGTCCCGGACCTCCTTTTCCGCCTTCAGGAGATTGTTCTCCGCCTGGAAGTGCCGCACGTGGCCGTCGAGAATCAAGATGGTCTTCTCCCGCTCGTCGCAGACGGTCTTGAGGGCCGCGATCTCGCCCTGTTTTTCCGCGATCGCGAGGTCCTTCTCCCGCGCGAGCGCGGTCAGCTCCTCCAACTTGTGCTGGCGGGCGAGGTGCCCCGCCTGCGCCTCCCGGTGCCGTTCCGCGGTGGCCCCGAGGACGCTCCGCACCTCGGTGGGAATCCGTTCGACTACGCTCACGGTGAACCTCTGGCCGGCCAGGGCGGCGTCGACCGCGGCGATCGCGTCCGCGGCGGTGATCGCCTGGAGGCAAGGGGCATCGCCGAAGGGGCAATCCCAGCCGCAGCCAAAGCAGGGCAGGGGATGAACCACCGCCGCCCCGTGCGCCGCCGCCGGCTGGAAGCGCGGCCAGGTGCCGCCGCCAAAGATCCCAATGGTGGGGACCCCCGTCGCCGCCGCGAGGTGCATCGCCCCGGTGTCGTTACCGAGAAACACCGCCGCGCCCGCCAGCAACCCCGCCAGCACAGGCAGGGCCGCCGGTCCTTGGCCCAACCACAGGAACGGGCCGGCCAACGGCGCAAGGTACTCCCGCTCCGCTTCCGCTCCCACCCAGAGGGTCGGCAGGCCGTGCCGCCCCCGCAGGTGCGCGGCCACCTCGGCAAATCGCTCCGCCGGCCAGGTCTTCAGGCGCACGTTCGCGAAACCCGCCGCCGCGCACACCGCGTACTTCCCGCGCTCGAGTCCCAAGGCAGCCAGCCGCGCCGCCTCCGGCTCCACCGTCAATCGCGGCGGCGACGCCGGCACTTCCCGCCCGAGCACCGCGGACACCAGTCGCAGGCCGCGCCGCCAGTCCAGCTCTTCCGCCGGCGGGATCACCCGCTCGGGAAACACGCCCGCCGCCTCGATGCCCAGCGCCACCCGCAGCCGGGTCGAGAAATACGCGTCCGCGGCCTCGGCGCCCAAGGCCACCCGCCGCGCGGCCGGCGCCCCCGCCGCCACCGCCGCCTCCAGCCAGTTGCCCCGCGCCGTCGCCGCCACCACGACCTCCGGCGCCCGCTCCCGCACCACCGCCAGCAACCGATCCCGCTCCGCCGCCGCCTCCTCGGGCCCGGTCGTGAAGGGATCCAGCGTGGTGGTCAGCCACTCCACCGGCTCCTCGCCCTCCCGCGCCGGCACCAGCAGCGGGGTGAGCCCCGCATACGCCGCCCGCACGACCACGGTCAGCCGCGTCGCCGGCCACGCCGCCCGCAGCGCCTGCAGGGCCGGGGCCAAGAGCACGAGGTCCCCGAGGGTATCCAGCTTCAGGATCAGGGCACGGCTGGGGGCATTCATGGGGCAGGCTGGAGTTCCATCGTCACGAGGCGCGCGGTGCGCCGCCGTTGATCCGGCGCCGGCAACGAGAAGTCCGCCGCCGCCCGCAATTCGAGCCGCCCGACTTCCCCGCTCGCCGCCACCGGGAGATCCACGATCGTGTATTGCGCCGCCGGCAACCGGTGCTCGCGGACCGCACCCTCGCCCGTCGCGATGGCGTCGGCCTGCAGCACCGTCGTTAGCCGGCCCTCAGGCAACCCGCTCCAGTCAGGAAACTCCAGCCGCAGGCGCAGCATCCGCTTTCCACCCGGGGGAAGGTCGATGGCGGCCCCGCGTTCCAGCCAGCCGTCCTGGTCAACGCCTCGCGCCGGCAGCCGCGCCCCACCGGCCGTCCCGAAATCAAAGGTGTTCGTCGGCAGGGCGGGAAACACCTCCACCAGATTCAGGTTCGCGCCAATGGGGCGGCGATCCTTGTCCGGCAACGGCGCCTGCGCCGAAAATGAGAGACGCAGGTGGGTGGTGGCGGCCGCGGCCGGCAGCGGCAGCAGCCAGTCGAAGCCCCCGACCGGGGCCGGCACGGTGTAGGTGCGATCCCCCGCCTGGATCCGGATGACGCCCGCCCCCAGCGGCCGTCCCGGCAGGTCCGGAACGAACCCCCGAATCCGCGCGACGCCCCCCGCGGGAGTGCCGGTCAAAATGAACTCACTCTCCGGCGACACCCAGCCGTCCTCGTAGATGCCCGCATATTCGAGCCCGGAGGCGAACAGCAGGTCGTCCGGAAACGTGCCCAGTCGCGACGGCCGCCGCAGCGCCGCCACCTCGTCGCGCCCCAGGGCCGAGATGTCCCGCGCGTAGGCCACGAGCTTGCGGGAGTCCAGCGGCACCTGGGTGTTGTACAGGGAAGCAAGGCCGCTGCGCTCAAAGGGGAACTGCACCGGCAGTTCGTTCAAGTCGAGGGCCACGTAGGCCGCCCCGCCCAGGGTGACCGGGCGCACCGGACCGAGGATCCGGTTGACCGCCCCGTGTCCCGGCAAGGCGAGGGGCACCGCGTCCACGCCCAGCAACTTTGCCTCCGGGGACCACGCGGTGTGGCCGGGACCCATGAAGGTCTTGGTCGCGAGCAGGCGCACATACAGCTCGGTATCCGGCCGCTCCACCCGCAGGAGCAAGAAGCGCCCGATGCCCGTGAAATCCTGCTTCGGGGTATATGGGTCCGCCTCCTGCTGGAAGATCGCGATGCGGTTGCGGTCGCCGAGGTAGTAATGATTCCCCCGCCCGGAATGGACGAAGACGAGGTGATTCCGCACCTCCGCCGCCGGCAGCAGCCGGAACAAGGCCCGCGGCTCCAGCGGCGCTGGGTAGCGGAACTTGTTGAACAGGCCCAACGCCGGATCGAGCGTCAGGTAGGCGTCCGCCGCGCCCGGCGCGTACTCGAGCCGGGGGGCCCGGAACGTGGTCTCGAACAGCCGCAGGGTTTGGACGGTCCGCGCATCCCGCTCCGCCAGCCGCGGCCGGGCGCTCAGGAGGTCGTCAAAGTGCGGGTGCAGGCCGACCAAAGTGGTGCCGAGGCGCTCGTACTCGATGGGCGCGATCTGCTGGTAATAATCGCGCGAGAGGTAACGCAGGTCGGTGCCCCGCAACTCCGCCGCCGCCAGCTTGGCCGCGACGAGGTTGTTCACGTCGGCGAGCACCCGCGTGCCCGCCGGCACCGGCGGCGCGTCCGTCCCGAGGGCGGACGCGCTCTTCGCCTCGGTGAGGCCGCCCGCGCGGTCCCCTTGGGAAACCCCCGTGTAATGCAGGGCCGTAGGCGCCGCCGCGAGGGCCGTGAGGGCCAGCACCGCCGGCGCGGTCAGGCGCGGCCGCGGCAGGCGCAGGATCAGCCCCGCGAGGCTCGCCGCCAAGGCCGGCTGCAGGAACATCGCCAGCTTGTAGAGGCCGAAGTCGTTGCCCGAGGTCATCAGGCGCAGGGCCAGCGCGAACTGCACCAGCAGCAGGAGCGCCATCGGCACGCCCCGCCCCGCCTCCCGCACGCCCGCCGCCAGCGCCGCCAGCAGGGCCAGGCCGCCCGCGACGATGGTCACGGTCGTCCACGGCTCCGGGAAGTTCACCGCCAGCGGCATCAAACCGAAGAGGTTCGCCAGCCCCGTCGGGATCATGAAGTAGGGGAACAGCGACAGCGACAGGTCCACGCTGCGGAAGCCCGAACCCAGCTGCAGCATGATCGTGAAGACATACGACAGCATGTTGGTCCGCAGCAGGAGCATCACCCCCGCCACGCCATACAGGAACAGGGTCAACCGCGCCGCCGGCAGCCGCCGGTGCCGCGCCGTCTCGAACGCCGCCGCCACCAGCCCCGCGAGGCCCGCGAAGGCGGTCACCTCCGGATAGGTCACGCACAGCGCGGCGCCGAGCACCGACAGGATCACGATCGCCGGGATCGCCCCCGACCGTCGCCCCGGCAGGCGCTGGGTCAGCACGACGGTCGCCGCGAGCATCAGGCCCAACCCGCCCACCTGCGCGATCAGCTGGTAAAGCGAGCCCAGCATGAACAGGGGACTCGCCGCGAGCAGCGCCATCGTCAGCCACGCCCGGCGCCGCCAGCGCCCGTGGTGCAGCACCAGCGCCCCCGCCGCCGCCAACTGCACCAGACCCAGGCCCAGAATCACCGGCATGAAGATGCCCAGCGCCTTCAGGCCGGTCAGCGCCGACACCCACGCGAGGGTGATTTCGCTGCCGAAGCGCATCAGCCCCGGCACGTGCATGAACCAGTAATACTGCGCGATGTCGGTGCCCGCCAGCTCCGCCAACTGCGGCGCCCGCCAGAAGCCGAAGTCCCGGAACCGGTCCGCGGCCAGACAGTAGTTCACGAAGTCGTCGTTGACGTAGCTCAGCCAGTTGAAGCCGAAGCGCAGCTGCGGCCAGCCGGTCCACAGCAGCGAGGCCACCGCCACCGCCGCGAAGGGGGCCAGGGCCCGCCGGGGCAAGACGGCTCGCCGCCACCGCAGGACGCCCGCCGCCGCCAACCCCAGCCCCACGGTGAGGGGCCAGGCGAAGGCTCGCACCGGCAGCCCCGCCTGATTCAGCACCATCAAGCCTAAGATCACCACCGCCAGCCCCACGGCCGGCGCCAGCAGCCACGTCCGCAGGATCCCGCCCCGCCAGCGGCACGCGGCCAGCAGCCCGCCCCCGACCAAGGTCAGGTAAGCGACAAACGCGAGCGACAGCAGCAGCGCGGGCATAAGGAGGAAGTCTTTCGCGAAGGCGCCGGGCGTGCCGAGAAAAAATCAGGCCCGAATCGCCGCCACGCAGGCCGCTACCGCCGCCGCCGCCTGCTCCGCCAACGCCTGCGGCGGCCGCCGGGCACCCGCCTCCGCCGCCGCCAGCGCCGCCAGGACCGCCATGCGCGACGCGTCCGGCGCGATCGCTGGGACCCGCAGCACCTCCGCCGCCCCCCGCAGCTTCTCGTTGGTCGCGATCACGACCACCGCCGATCCCGCCCACGCCCCCAGCAACGCCGCGTGGTACCGGGCACTGACGGTCCGCGCCGCCCCCGACCAGCGGTTCAGGGCCGTCGTCAACGGCGCCCCCGGGACGTCCGGCGCCAACAGCCGCCACCGGGCCCGCTGCTCCGGCGCCAAACCCGCGTACAGGGCCCGCTCGGATCCGGGCAGATCCCGCTCTTCCTGCACCAGCCACACGCGGTCCTCCACGCCCAGGGCCTCCACCGCCGCCAGCAACGCATCGCGCCCGGGCCACGGCCCGAAGTCGAAGTTCGGCGTCAGGTTCAGGCGTCCCGGCGCCGCCGCGCGCGGGGGCTGCGCCCGGAACCACAGGTGCGCCAGATCGCTCGCCGCGACCACCGGCCGCCGCGGCGCGAGGGCGGCGAGGCGCTCCGCCGATGCCGGATCGCGGGTCCAGATGCCCGCCGCCTGTGCGATCAGGCGCCGCACCGCCGGTTCCCGGGCCTCCGCCTCCGCCTGCACCCCCACACCCAGATAAAACATCGGCTTGCCCAGGCGTTCGCACGCGGCCGCCTCCGCCGTCAGGTGATCGAGGAACCACGCCGACTGCGCCTGCTGGAAGGGCGATCCGCCCAGGCCGATCCACGCATCCGCCCGCCGGAGACACGGCTCCAGCAGGGCGGGGTCGCAGGGCAGCCATTCGATGGCCGGGAACCGGTCCCGCAGCGGCGGCAGCGGAAACGGCACGCGGCAGGAAAAAGTGGTGCCCGGAGCCTGCGCCTGGAGGGCCTCCAGAAAGCCCCCGAGCATGAAGTCATCCCCCAGGTTGCCCGCGCCGTAAAAATGGTGCCCGAGGTGGAGGTGCAAGACGGGGAGGTCTTGGCCGTTCTCCCCGGACGTCGCAAGCGCGGACCCGCCCGGATCTGCCGCCGTGGGCCCCGGGTGGTGGCTTGCCACCCAGCGACCGGCCGCGGGAGAGTGTCGGGGTATGGAGGAAATCAAGGACACCGCGCGGGCCACGGTGCGCATCGGCTTCGACGGCCGCGTGCACAAGACCTTCCGCGGCCACTCCGCCCGCGAACGCTTCGACCACGAGACCCGCGTGCTCCGTCACCTTCAAGCCCGCGGCTGCGACTTCGTTCCCCAAGTCCTCGAGTCCGATCCGGAGCAACTCCGCTTGGTCACCACCAATTGCGGCCGCCGCGTCGACCACCTCGCTCCGGAGCGGCAGGAGGAACTGTTCGCTACGCTGGAACGCTTCGGCGTCCGCCACGAGGACCGGGCCCTCCGCAACATCACCTACCGCGTCGCCGACGGCCGTTTCTGCGTGATCGATTTCGAGTTCGCCACCCTGCTCGAGGACGACGGCTCCGGCCTGCCCCTTACCCTCAAGCCCACCCTGGCCCGATGAGCGCCGACACCCGTCGCGGGGATCGCCCCGCCCCCGACCTGCAATGGTCCGGCCTGACCCACGTCGGCCGGGTCCGCCCCAACAACGAGGACTCCTTCCTTGCGCTCGCCGTCGATGGCCGCGAGGTCCGCTACCTCGGCAAGACCGGCCGGGCCTCGCTCGCCGGCTGCGATTTCGTGTTTGCCGTGAGCGATGGGATGGGCGGCGCCAAGTCCGGCGAGTTCGCCAGCCGCTTCACCGTCGACCGCATCACGCGCCTCTTCCCCCGCGCCTTCCGGCTGGCCGCGTCCGGGATCGGCGTGGGCTTCGCGGATGTCCTGGGCGAGTTGGTGACGCAGATCCACCAGGACCTGACGCGGCTCGGCAACTCCTACGAGGAATGCGCCGGGATGGGGGCGACCCTGAGCCTGGGCTGGTTCACGCCCGAGTGGATGCACTTCGCCCATATTGGGGACAGCCGCATCTATTCGCTGCCCCTGCGGGGGGAGCTAACCCAAGTGACGCACGACCACAGCCACGTCGGCTGGTTGCGGCGGCAGGGGAAAATTAACGAGCGCGAGCAGCGCACGCATCCCCGCCGCAATGCCCTCCAGCAGGCCCTGGGCGCCGGCAACCAGTTCATCGAGCCCCAACTCGGCTCCGTCGACCACCGGGCCGGGGACCGCTTTCTGCTTTGTTCCGATGGGCTGACGGACGGCCTCTGGGACCGCCAGATTGCCGAAC
>JBILWD010000068.1:0-13472 GCA_044370095.1 Opitutaceae bacterium
GGGTGAGACCGTCGCGCAGGCGGCGCAGTTCGTGGAGTCCGGATCCGCGGAGGCGGGCTTCGTGGCGCTGGCGGCGGTGCTCTCACCGCGCCTGGCGGGACGCGGGCACTGGCGGGAGGTGCCGGCGGACCTGCATCCGGGGGTGGTGCTGGACCACGCAGCCGTGCTCACGCGCCGCGGAGCGGCGCGGGGGGAGGCGCACATGTTCCTCGAGTTTCTCGCCGGCGAGGAGGCCCAGTCCACGCTGCGCCGTTTCGGTTACACGTCGCCGGTGCCCTAAGGGGCGACGGCCGGGGGAAGCCAACGTCAGCCTAGCGCTTAGGCTACGCAATCGATGCACCCGAATGGGTAGAAGTCACCGGGGCCGACCACTGGACCCCTCGGTCCGTTCGGCTAGCCTCTCGGTCACAAACCCGGGCCCTTGGTCCGACCCAACCCGCTCCTGTTATGAACCTCCTCCGTCGACTGCTGTTCGTTGTTCTAGCCACGGGAGCCCTGCCCCTAGCAGCCGGTACGGCGCCCCGGCACGAACTCACCGGCAAGGTGCTCTCCGTAGATCCGGAGCGCCGCGTGATCCGCCTCCACCACGAGCCGATCGCGGGCCTGATGCCGGAGATGGCAATGGACTTCGCCGCCCCCGGCACGGACCTCAGCGCGTTCCAGCCGGGCCAGCGGGTGAAGGCGCGGCTGTACGCCTTCGCCAAGGGCGAGTACGCGCTGGAAGGCCTGCGCGTGGCGGATGCGGAACAGGAGAACCTCCTCGAGGAGGCGGCCTTTATGCTGCAGTCCGACACCGCGGCGCGCGAACCGCACGTGTTCCGCGAGATCGGCGAGGACGCCCCCTACTTCAAACTCTACAACCAGCGCGGCGAAGTGGTCTCCCTCGAGACCTACCGCGGCCAACGCGTGGTGCTGAACTTCATTTTCACCCGTTGCCCGGTGCCGACGATGTGCGCGGCGGCGACCGCGCGGATGATGGAGATCCAGCAGCAGGCCCGCCTGCGCGGCCTGCGCGACATCCAGTTCCTCTCCGTTTCTCTCGATCCGGCGTACGACAGCCCCGCGGTGCTGCGGTCCTACGCGGCCGCCCGCGGGATCGACACCACCAACTTCAGCTTCCTCACCGGCCCGGAGGTCGCGGTGCGCAGCCTGCTGGCCCAGGCGGGCGTCTTCGTCGTCCCCTCGGCCGGCCTCTGGAACCACACGATCTCCACCCTCGTGATCGACCGCACCGGCCGGATCGCGGACCGCTACGAGGGGGCCAACTGGGACATCGGCGCGATGCTGCAGCGGCTCTCCCCCGAGGCCGAGGGCACCACGGCCGCGCGCTAAGCGAATGGGCGTTTGGGCGTTGAGCTGCGCGGGCACGCCCGCGAGGCTGAGCGCGCTTGCCCGATGCCGCCTCCAGTTTCCTCGGGCTGCCGGCGTCGCTCTGGCAGTCCCTCTCACTCACCCTGCGGCTGGCCGCGATCACGACCGTCGTCCTAGGCCTGATCGGCCTACCGCTGGCTCACTGGCTGAACACCACTCGCTGGCGACTCGCGCCCGCGCTGGAGACCCTCGTGGCGCTGCCGATCGTGCTGCCGCCAACGGTGATCGGCTTCTACCTACTGGTCGCATTCTCCCCCTTGCATCCGCCCGGGAGCTGGTGGCGTGACGGCACCGGCGCGCCGTTGGCGTTCTCCTTCACCGGCCTGGTCATCGCCTCGGTGATTTATTCCCTGCCGTTCGCGGTGCAGCCGTTCCAGGCCGCCTTGCGCGCGGTGCCGCGGGACCTGCTGGATGCCGGGCAGGCGCTGGGGGCGGGCCCAGTCCGGGTGTTCCTGCGCCTGCACCTGCCGTTGGCGCGGCGTGGCATCACCGCGGGGCTGACCCTAGGGTTCGCGCACACGTTGGGCGAGTTCGGGGTGGTGCTGATGATCGGCGGGTCGATCCCGGGGGTAACGCGGGTGGCGAGCATCGCGTTGTACGACGAGGTGCAGGCGCTCGACTACCCGCAGGCGCACGCCTTCGCGGCGGTGTTGCTGGCGCTCTCTTTCGCCCTGCTGCTGATCGTAACCCTGCTGCAACGCCGCCGGAACTGACGAGGAGCGGGGAGCACCGCGCGCCTTGTCGCGGAACTTGACGCCCGCCTTCCTTTCCCAACCTTCGGCGATCGCAATGCGCACCTCCCGCCGAGCCGAACTGTCCCTCCTGCGCCGACTCGGCGCGGCGGCGGCGGCGGCACTCGTGCTGGTGCTCACCCTGCTGGCGGCCAGTCCGAGCGCCCACGCTTGGCTTCACGCAGCTCCCGAGGCTTGCGCGGGCCACGCTCACGCCCCGGCGCCGGAGGAACACGACGCGGACCAAGGTTGCGCCGTGGTGCTGATGATGTCCGGCGTCGAACTCCCGCTGGAACCTCTTTCCCCCTTGCCGCCCCGGCTGATCGCCGGAAGCGACCTGCGGGTCACGGCCGCCGCGCCGGACCTGCGCCACCCGCGCTACCTCCGCCAGCCGGAGCGTGGTCCGCCCGGGTTGAGCTGAAGTCCGTGTCCCCGCGCCCGCCCGGAGTGTTTCCGGGGGGCCCCACGCTTGAACGGTGCCCACCGTCTCGCGCCGGCCTTCCCGCCGCCGCGTCCCTTCCGCTCCTCCAGTCATGAATCTCCTTCGTCTATCTTCCATTCCTTCCCTTACGCTCGCCCTCGCAGGCGTCGCCGCCCTCCGCGCGGCCGCCCCGGGCGCACCGTCCGCCGCCGCCGCGGCCCACGTCCACGATCCGGTCGCCCTGGACCAATTCGTCACCTCCGCCACCCCGTTTCCCCGCAACCAGGTCGACCTCGCCCAGTCGACCACCGTCCTCAGCGGCCGGCCGCTGCTCCTGCGCCAGCAGGCGACGCTCGGCGAGACCCTCGCTTCGGAGACAGGGATCCACGCCTCCGCCTTCGGACCGGGCGCCAGTCGGCCCGTGATCCGCGGGCTCGACGGCGAGCGCATCCTCATCCTCGAGAACGGCACCGCGCTGCTGGACGCCTCCACCGTGAGCCCGGACCACGCGGTGAGCGTGGAACCGTTTCTCGTCGATCGCATCGAGGCGGTGCGCGGCCCGGCCTCGCTCCTCTACGGGAGCACCGCGGTTGGGGGCGTGGTCAACGTGATCAGCCACCGCATCGAGACGGAGCTCCACGAGGAGGCGGTCCGCGGCGGGGCCGAGGCGCGCTACGACACGGCCACCCGCGGCTTCGCCCGCGGCGGGGTCCTTGACCTGCGGTTACTCGGCGGCAAGGACCACGCGCTGGTGCTGCACGTCGACGCCTTTCGCCGCGGCGGCAAGGAGGTCAGGATCCCTGGCTACGCCGAGTCCGCGGCCGTGCGTCGCGAGGAGGCGGAAGAGGCGCGCCGCGAAGGCGAGCCGGCCCCGGACTTCGCGCGTTACCGCCTGCCGAACAGCGCCCTCACCAGCGAGGGCGGCGCGGCGGGGCTCTCGTTGGTCGGCCGCCAAGGCTTCGCCGGCTTCAGCCACACCCGCTTCAACACGGAGTACGGAGTGCCGGGCCACGCCCACGTCCACGAGGGCGAGGAGGAGGGCGGCGTCCGGATCCGCCTGCGCCAGCGGCGCAACGATCTACAGGCCGAATGGCGCGGAGCTCCGAACGCCACCGTGCAGGGCTTCCGCTTCCGCCTCGGCCACGCCGACTACGGGCACGATGAGCTCGAGCCGGACGGCGAGGTCGGCACCCGCTTCACCAACCGCGGCCACGACGCCCGGGCCGAGTTGCTCCACGGCGGCGCTCCCGGCTGGAGCGGGGCGCTCGGCGTCCAGTCCACCCGCAGCGCCTTCACCGCGGAGGGCGAGGAAGCGTTCCTCCCCTCCTCCACCACGCGCGGCACCGCCCTCTTCGCCTTCCAGGAGGTCGCGCGCGGCCCGCTCACCTGGCAGTTCGGGGCGCGCGTCGAGGAGACCCGCCTCGCCGCGGAACGCGCGCGCGCGCGCCGCGACCGCGAACTGAGCGGCTCCGCCGGCGTGGTCTGGAAGTGGAGCGAGGCTTGGTCGCTCGCGGCCTCCGTCTCCCGTACCGGCCGCGCCCCGAACGTGCAGGAACGTCACGCCGACGGCCCGCACGCGGGCACCCAGTCGTTCGAGGTCGGCGACCCCGACCTCGCGTCCGAGGTCTCGACCGGAATGGAGGTCAGCCTGCGCCGCCGCGCCGGGGCGGTGACCGGGGCCGTGACGCTGTTCGCCAACCGCTTCCGCGGGTACATCTTCGAGCGCCCGACGGGAGAGGTGGCGGTGGAGCACGACGGGGAATGGGAACTGGTTGATGCCGACGACCCGGAGGCCAAGGAGCACGGCGGCCTGCCGGTGTACCAGTTCGTCCAGCGGGATGCGCGCTTCCAAGGCGTGGAGGCGGAAGTGCTGTGGCACCTGCACGAGGCTCGGGACAGCCAGTTCGACCTGCGCTTCAGCGCGGACCTCGTCCGGGCGAAGGCGGACGGCCAGCACCTGCCGCGCATCCCCGCGGCGCGCGTGGGCGTCGGTGCCCTGTGGGCGACGGAACGCTGGAGCCTCGGCGCGGAGGTGCAGCGGACCTTCAGGCAGGAACGCACCGCGCCCGGCGAGCCGCAGTCGCCGGGCTACGGCCGGCTCGGGGCGCACGTCACCCGCGTGCTGACCACCGGCCGCGTCCGCACGGAAGGTTTCCTGCGCGGCTCGAACCTCACCGACACCGAGGCGCGGCCGCACCCCTCGTTCCTCAAGGAACTAGCGCCACTGCCCGGTCGGTCGCTGACCGCCGGCGTGCGGCTCACGTTCTGAGCGGGGCAAGGTGGCTCCCGCGCCGGTCCGTCCGGGCCGGCGCGGCGGTGCGCCTTCACTCCAGCCCGAACACGGCGCGGGCGTAGTTTTCCGCGTTGAAGGGCTGCAGGTCCTCCGGCTGCTCGCCGAGGCCGAGAAAGTAGATGGGAATCCGCAGCTGGCGGTAGATGCCCACGAGCGCGCCGCCACGACTGGTGCCGTCGAGCTTGGTCACGATTAGCCCGGTAAGCCCGAAGCTCTGGTGGAACACGCGGGCCTGCTCGAGCGAGTTACTGCCGAGGGAGCCGTCCACCACGAGCCAGCGGTGTTGCGGCGCGGCGGGATCGTGCTTCTGCAGCACGCGCCGGATTTTCGCTAGCTCCTCCATCAGGTTGCCCTTCGTGTGGAGCCGGCCGGCGGTGTCGACGATGAGGAAATCTCGCCCGCGGGCGGCGGCGGCCTGCCACGCGTCGAAGGCGACCGCCGCAGAATCAGACCCGGTGTGGCTTGCCACGAGGTCCAGCTCAAGGCGCGTGGCCCACGCCCGCAGCTGCTCCACGGCCGCGGCGCGGAACGTGTCGCAGGCCGCGAGGAGGACCGAGCGCCCGTCCTGCCGCAAGCGCCACGCGAGCTTGGCGGCGGAGGTGGTCTTGCCGGAGCCGTTGACTCCGATGAGCGCGATCGTGACCGGGCGACCGGGGGTGCTGGCGGCGGCGCTCTCCCAGCGGCCCTCGCTGCCCTCGAGCACGCGACGGAGCACGGCGGCGCCGATCTCGGCGGCCTGGCGCCCCTGGAGCTCCGGGTCGCGGGCGTAGGCACGCTTGATCTCGGCAAGGATCTCCCCGGTCGTCTCGACGCCGAAGTCCGCGGTGTAGAGGGCCTCCTCCAGCTGCTCGAGCGACGCGGCATCGATCTTGCGTCCGCCGAAGAGCCCGCGGGTCTTCTGGGCGATCGCGGCGACGGTCTTCGCGAGGCCGTCCTTGAACTTCCGGAAGAGTCCCAGCATCGGGGCCTACTCCGCCTTGCGCGCGTCCCGGCCGAGCTGGTCCTTCAGCCGGTCGAGGATGCCGTTGATGAAGCGTTTGGAGTCCGCGTTGGAGAACTGCTTGGAGAGATCGATCGCCTCGTTGATGGAGACGACCGGCGGGATATCGCGGCGCTGGGTCATCTCGAACATCGCCAGCCGGAGGATCGCGAGGTCGATCTTGGCGATGCGCTCGAAGTCCCAGTTCTGAGCCAACCCTTTGATCCGCGCGTCGATGTCGGCTTGATGGGCGATCACGCCCTGGATCAGCTCCTCGCCGTAAGCGTAGTGCGCGCGCGGCTCGGGGCACCCCTCGAAGAACACCTGCAGGTCGTCCTGCAGGTTCCGGGGCGGGTTGAGGCTCCAAGCGTAGAGGAACTGGAGGGCGGCGACGCGCCCGTCGCGCCGTTGGGCGAAAATGGCCTTGCTCATCGGGCGAGTTGCCGACGGAGGGCCGCCATCGTCAGGGCAGCGGCGGCGAATTCCGCCCCGCGGTTGATCCGGCCGACGCAACGCGCGCGGCCCTGCGCGAGAGTGTCGACCACCATCACCCCGTTGATCACGGGGATCCGGGTGGTCAGGGACACCTGCTGCAAAGCGTGGGAAACGCTCTCGCCCACCAACTCGTGGTGGTTGGTCTCCCCGGCGATCAGCAGGCCGAGGCCGATCACGCAGTCAAAGCGGCCGCTCGCGGCGAGGGCCTGCGTCGCCCACGGCACCTCGTGGGACCCCGGCACCCGCACCACCTGCAGCCGGTCGGGGCGAACCCCCGCGTCGCGCAGTCCCTCCTCCACCCGCGCCAGCAGGGCGTCGACGAGCGTGGCGTTGAAGCACGCGGCGACGATCCCGAACCGGAAGCGGGCGCCATCTCGCAAGCGGGCGACCGGAGCGTCGAGGCTCATCGGGAGAGCCCCTCCCGGGAGGGGCGGCGGAGGTGGGCGGCACGGGTCGGAGACATCACGGACCGGCAAGCGTGCGGCACGGCGCGCCCGGCCGGCAACCTGATTCTTGGCCCGGCGCTGCGCCTCAGCCCCCGTCCGCCCGGAAATCCGCGGTGTAGGTCTCGCGCGGCTGCTCCGCGCCCGCCGCAAACAGCAGCACCGTGACCCGGAACCCGTGGGGCGGCCGCACGGTCCGCGCCGACTGCAGCGCCTTGCCGTCCGCCGACACCTCGAGGAGGTGCGACTCCGGGCCGGTCTTCCGCCCGGCCGGGGTGAAGCGGACGACGGCCCGCGGCGCGTCCGGCGCAAGCGGCCGGCGTTCCGGCGAGAAGAAGCGCAACTCGAAGCCCGCCCCCGCGATCCGCAGCGCCAGAAACCCCTTCTCTCCCCGCGGGATCAGCACGCCCTCGATCCTCGCCTCCGGCCGCTCCGCCTCCGCGCCCGCCAGCGATCCGGCCCACAACAGAAGGAAGGCGCACACCCGCAACATCATCGCCCGAGCCTGCCCGGGCGCCGCCCCCCGCGCAAGGCCGCTCCCCGGGGTTCGCATTGACCCCGGCGGCTCCCGGCGCCTCCCTCCGACTATGGACGAGACCAAGGAACTTTTCGCCCGCAACGTCGCCTGGTCGGAACGCATCCGCCAAGAGACGCCGGACTTCTTCCTCCAGCTGGCTCGGCAGCAGTCCCCGGCCTACCTCTGGATCGGCTGCGCCGACAGCCGCGTGCCGGCCAACGAGATCGTCGGCCTCCTACCCGGGGAGCTGTTCGTGCACCGGAACATCGCGAACGTCGTCGTCCACACGGACCTGAACTGCCTCTCGGTGATGCAGTTCGCGGTCGATATCCTCAAGGTGCGTCACATCATTGTCTGCGGCCACTATGGCTGCAGTGGCGTGAACGCGGCGCTCACGCGGGACCGGATCGGCCTAGCCGATAACTGGCTCCAGCACGTCCAAGATGTTCGCCAGAAACACGAGGCCAAGCTGGCCTGTGTGGCCGGGGAGGGCCCGGCCCGATGCGACCGGCTTTGCGAGCTCAACGTGGTCGAACAGGTGGCCAATGTCTGCCGCACCACGATCGTTCGCGACGCGTGGTCGCGGGGACAGGAGTTGCGCGTCCACGGCTGGATCTACGCCATTCGCGACGGGCTGCTCCGAGACCTGCGTTGTTCCGCTGGCAGCGCGGAGGAAGCCGCGGCCGCTTGCCCGCGAGCCATCGCCGCGCTCTGAGGGAACCACCGGCCACCGCCGGGGAAACGTCATTCAGCGGGGCAGTGAACCCGCCGGACCCTCGCTTGGCCGCAGCGGCGAGGCTACTCGCGCCACCGGCTCCGGACCGAGGTGGAAACCCGTCTCGTCCTCGAAACCGTCGTTCGCGGATCGCACCGACTTGAGGATCAGCCATCCGCCCAGCCCCAGCGCCGCCAAGGCGGCGACCGAGAGGAGGAGGAGAGTGGGGTTCATCGGGAGGAAGGAGGACAAATCAGGCGGTCGGCAAAGGCCCCGGGCAACAGCAACGCCGCTTCGGCGCCACCTCGATCCGGGACCGGCTGACCCGCAGTCTTGTCCCCCTCAACATTGCAGCGACGAGAACGTCGCAGGGGCGGGTCGATCAAGCCTAATACCTAAAGCAAATCGTTTTTTTCCGCGCGCGGGGAAAGTCGCTAACCCCGCAGGGGTTTTATTGAAGCAACCTTGAATTTAGGGCGCGAAATCTGGGCTGTTCCGACGCTCCGTCTTGAGGGCGCGCCAACGCGCGAGGCGCTCGGCGATCTTGGCCTCCCAGCCCGCCGTCTTCGGCGTGTATAAAGTCACGGGCCGCTCGAGATAATCCTGGCCGGAGATGTTCTCCGGGAAATCGTGGGAGTAATCGTAACCCGCGCCCTGCCCCAGCCGGCGGTTCGCCTCGCCGCCCTTCGAGCGGAGAAATGCGGGCACGGGCTGGACGGGCCGTTCCTTGAGTTCGCGGTGGGCGGCCGCGAGGGCCAGGGTGGCCGAGTTGCTCTTGGGCGCGGCGGCGACGTAAAGCGTCGCGTGGGCCAGGGTCAGCTCCGCCTCGGGCAACCCCACAAAGTCGACCGCGTGGTGCGCGGCCACGGTCAACGGCAGCGCCTGCGGATCGGCCAATCCGATGTCCTCGCTCGCCAAAATCACGAGGCGGCGGGCGATGAACCGGGGGTCCTCGCCGCCGGCCAGCATCTTGGCCAGCCAATAGAGGGCGGCGTCCGGATCGCTGCCCCGGCAGCTTTTGATATAGGCCGAAATGGTATCGTGATGCTCATCTTCGTCCGCATCGTACCGGATGCGGCGTTCGCGGGCGAAGGTCTCCAGCTCGGCGGGCGTAATCTCGGCGCCTTCGGGCAGTCCCAAGGCGATCACCTCCAGCGAGTTGAGTGCGCGCCTCAGGTCGCCGTCCGCCAGTACGGCTAGGTCCAGCAGCACGGCCTCCGCGGCCGTGTTGCCTCGCCGGCCAAGACCGCGTTCCACGTCGGCCAGTGCCCCGCGCAATACTCCGGCGATGGTCGCCGGTGGGAGGGGTTCCAGCCGGAACAGGTGGCTGCGGGAGAGCAGCGGCGGGTTCACATAGAAGCCCGGGTTATGGGTGGTGGCCCCGATCAGCCGCACCACGCCCTCTTCCACGTCCGGCAACAGCAGGTCCTGCTGCGCCTTGTTGAAGCGATGCAGCTCGTCGATGAAGAGGAGCGTCCCCGCCTCCGGGCGCCGCCGGGCGCCCGCGAGGATCTCACGGAGTTCGGCCACGTTGGACATCACGGCGTTGATGCGGAGGAAACGGCTGCCCGTCTCCCGGGCGATAGCCTCGGCGAGGGAAGTCTTCCCGCAGCCGGGCGGCCCGTAGAACAGGAGCGAGCCAAAGCGGTTTTGCGCCACGAGGCGCGGGAGTAGACTGCCGGGCCGCAACAAATGCTCCTGCCCCACGACCTCGGCCAGCCGCCGGGGGCGCATCCGCGCCGCCAGCGGCGCCGGCGCCGCGGAGACGGACGCCGGCCATTCCGCGCCCGCTGCGGGGGCGGCGAACAGGTCAGACTGCTCGGACGACGCCATCCCGCGATCTTCGGCGCCCGCGGGACGCGTGGGAAGGGCATTTTGCGGCTGACCCTCGAATCCGGGACACGCGCGCCTCGCCGCGCCACCGGCGGGCCGCTGGGTTCCAGCCGCGATGTCCGTCCTAATCTCGACCGATCTTCCCGTTACTCCGGCGCCACCCGCCCGGAGCCTCGGGCATCGCGCCCCGCTCCTGCACCTCGCTCTGCCCTACTTCGCCGGGCTGGCCGCCGGCCACGCCGCCGGATCAACCCCCGCCGGCCTGTTGTTGGCCGCGGCCCTTGGGCTCGCGACCGCCGCGCTACTCTTCTCCGCGCGTCCCGCTGCGTGGGCATTGCTCCTCCACCTCGCCCTCGGCACCGCGGGCGCGGCCAGCCACGCCCTCCACCGGGATTGGCTGGGCGACTGGGACCGGTTGCCGCCGCGCGAGGCGGAACTCGAGTTGCGCGTCGATCGGCTCTACTCCAGCCCCGGGGAACGCCGCGCCACCGGCCTCGGCCGCGTCACCCGCGCCCCACCCCACCTCGTCGACCTGACCGGCCGGCGCGTCTCCTTCGCCCTCACCGTGCCGGCGGGAATAGACCCGCCCCTGCGCGGGACCCACCTCGCCGCGCGCACGATCCTCACTCCCCTCCCCCGCGCGCCGCCGCCGGGCGGCTTCGACGCCTACCTCACCGGCATCGGGGTCCAGTTCCGCCTCCACCGCGGGGCGATCACCGCGGAAACGCGCCCTGCCGGCACCTACGCCCGCTTCTGCGCCGCCGCCGCGGCACGCTTCCGCCGCATCCTCGACCTCGGTCTCGCCGAGCGACGCCCGGAACTCGCGGCCCTCCTGCGCGGGATGATGCTGGGTGACACCAAGGAGCTCGATGCCGACCAGCGCGACCGTTTCCAGCGTTCTGGCACCATGCACCTCTTCGCGATCAGCGGCCTCAATATTGGGGTCATCGCGGTGGCCCTGCGCTCCCTGCTCGCCCTCGCCCGCGTCCCGCCCTGGCTCGCCCTCGCGGTGGGTAGCGCCGCGCTCTGGCTCTTCGTGGACATCACCGGCGCCTCGCCTTCGGCGGTGCGGGCTTGGGCAATGGCGACCTTCGTGCAAGTCGCGCAAGTCGGGCGCCAGCCGGGCAATTTGGTCGCGGCCCTCGCCGCTTCCGCCCTCGCCGTCCTCGTGCTCGAACCTCTCGATGCCTTCTCCACCAGTTTCCTGCTCAGCTACGCGATCGTCCTCGCGCTGCTGGTCCTGGGACTGCCCCTCGGGGAGGCCTGGCAGGACCGCTGCCGGCTCTGGCCCCTGTTGCCGGAAGCGGAGCGACGACCCTGGCACCGCGCGGTGGAGGCCGGCCTGCGCGGGCTCGCCGTGGCCGTGGCGGTCGGGCTCGCGACGACCCTGGTCAGCCTCCTCACCGGGGTGCACTTCTTCGGGCTCCTCACGCCCGGCTCCTTTGTCACGAACCTGCTCCTGCTGCCAGCGGCCACGCTCGTGACGCTCGCCGGCTTCACCGCGCTGCTCGCCGGACTCATTGGGCCCGACCTCCCCGCGGTGATCGCCAACCACGCAGCCGCACTGGTGTTGGCTGGCATCGACGCCGTAATTACGGCCACGGTCGACCTCCCCGGCTTCTGCTTTCCCGCCCAGTTCGCCGCCCCGTGGATCGGCCCCGCCGCGCTGACGCTCCTCCTCGCCAGCCTCCTCTTTGGCTACGCGACCGGGTGGCGCAGGCGACTGGGCGGTTGGTGGCCGCCGTTTGGGATCGTCGCGGTCGTGCTGTTGCTCGGACTGGAAACGGGGGTCGCCGAGCCGCGATGAGGGTTGAAGTCCCGCCCGCCGTGAGCACGTTTTACCGTATGAAAAGCGCCTACGAACTCGCGATGGAGCGCCTCGCCAAACACGAGCCCGCGCCCGGCCGGGCCCTCACCCCGGAGCAGAAGTCACGGCTGGCGGACATCGACCGGGTTTACCAAGGCCGGCTGGCCGAACGGGAGATCTTCCTCAAACAGCAGCTGAACGACGCCCTCGCCGCCTCGAACTTCGAGGAGACCCGCAAGATCCAGGAGCAGATGGCGAGCGAGAAGGCTCGCCTCGATGAGGACCGCGAGGCCGAGAAGAACAAGGTGCGCCGCGAAGCCGAGGAAGCCTGAGCCGGTCGCGCCCCGCCCTGCGGACTACGGCCCGCGGCCGCCCGCCGGAGTCACCGGAGCCCCCGGCAACGCCCCGCCTTTGTCGGGCGGGTTCTTGCGGAACACAAAGCGGTTGAGCTTCACCCCGGTTGCCTGATCCATCGCCGGGAAGCGGGCCATATTGGCCGCGCTCGCCGCATCCAGACTCTCCTGGAACCGCGCCACCTTGGGCGGATTGACCTGCTGCGTGGTCGCGATGTCGGCGGTACGATGATCGAGGGCGCTGCGCCGCGGCTCCGGCGCCTCCGGGCGGGTCGAGACCTTGTCCTGGACATCCTTGGACCGCGCCTCCTGCCCGTCGATGTGCGAGCGCCGCCCGTCGAGCGGGGATTCTTTCCGCGGCACGACCTCCGTCCCGAATCGGCGCGTCTGCACGGACGCGTTACCCTCGTCCGTGGGGGCGCGGCGCGCGGGGGTCACG
The DNA here is from genome assembly GCA_044370095.1 of Opitutaceae bacterium. Taxonomy (GTDB): domain Bacteria; phylum Verrucomicrobiota; class Verrucomicrobiia; order Opitutales; family Opitutaceae; genus ER46. The sequence continues at coordinate 12,398 of JBILWD010000068.1, forward strand.
GTGCCGCCAGGGGCAAAGGTCTCGTTGCGCCGCGCCGCGTCGACCGGACTGGTGGCGTCAGCCGCGGCCAACCCGGTCCCGAAGACCAAGGCAAGCAGGGGGGCGAGGCGCAGCTTCACGGCCAGAAATGAAGGCCCGCGCCGCGCGGCGGGCAACGGCAAAGCCGACGCTTACTCGGGCTCGGCCGTGCCCTCGACCACCCAGTCCCGTGCCTCCGGCACCTGTGCGCAGAAAGCCCGCAGGGCGGCGCTGAGATGCTCGGCGTAACGGAAATGCGCGCCCATCCCGGTCCGCAATTCGGCCTCGTAGATGAACTTGTCGGCGTGAGTGCTGTGCTCGAACGGCGTCTGGGCACCCAGCAGCAGCGAGTACACGTAGGCCGGGCTGCCCCGCGCGAGCAGCTCGCGGGTGAGTTCCAGCTGGTCCGCCAGCAGGGCCGCGTGCGGCGCGCGGTCGATCTCAGGCGGCAGGTAGAAGCCGGCCTGAATGAGCGGAGTGAACCGGTGGCCGGTGCGGTGGCGGTTCAGGTCCCGCAGCTCAGCCAGCGCCATATTGTTCCACGCAAAGCTCACTCGCATCCGCCGGGTCGCCAGGCCCTGCTGGCCGTAGCGGTTGGAACGGTGCCGCAAGGCCTCGGCGACCGGCTGGGTCTCCGCCAGCCACGGCGGCGCGGCGCGGTCGACGTGGACCCAAACGTCATCCGCCAGCGGCGCGTGCGACAACCGCTCGCGGCCGAGCGCGAGGGAACGCGCCAACTCCTGGGCCGCCTGCTCGACGTGCGAGGTCTCGGCTTGGCTGTGGCGCATCAGGCGCGGGGACTGCTTGAGGAGTTCGCCGCGAATCAGGTCGGCCGCCGCTCGAGCCTCGGGGTGCGGGAGGGAAGCCAGCTGCTTGACGGTCGCCGCCCACATCCGCGCCGTCTGGACGAGCCCGACGTTGGTCCGGGTGGCGAAGGGGATGAAGTACCGGGCGCGATCGAGCGCGTAGTTCTTGCGCAGCCGGCCCGCGACCGCCGGCGTGGCTCCGGCCGGCAGGCGCACCCGCTGCGGTTCCGCCACCGCGAGGGCGTCGAGGC
>JBILWD010000302.1:0-4536 GCA_044370095.1 Opitutaceae bacterium
GAGAGCCTGTTCGTGACCCTCGCGGACCCGACCACCGAGCCCACGCCCGAGAACACGAGGCTGCTGCAATTTCTCGCGCTGATGCTGGAGCGGAAGAAGGTGCTGCGGCCGCGGGGTCGATCGGCGGACGGTTTGCGCCTCCGCTACGAGCACGCCCGGTCCAAGGCGGTCTTCGAGGTGCCGGCCGGGGAACTCACCGCCGAGTTCTTCGTGGCGGTGCAGGAACAGCTCAGCGTGCTCGTTGGGGCACCCAAGCCTCCGGCGGCCGCCTCGCCGGCGCCTACGGATCAGCCGATCACGCCCACCCCGCCGGCTGGTTAACGACGGACGGGCAAGCCCTGCAGGGCGAGGTAGTCTTTGACCTGCGGGATAGTGAAGGTGCCGAAGTGGAACAGGCTCGCCGCTAGCACGGCGCTGGCGCGGCCGTCCTCGAGCACCTCCGCAAAGTGAGCCATCGTTCCCGCGCCGCCGCTGGCGATCACGGGTACCGGCACCGCGTCGCTGACCGCACGAGTGAGGGGGCAATCGTAGCCGGTCTGGGTGCCATCGGCGTCCATACTGGTGAGCAGGATTTCGCCCGCGCCGAGCGCTACTGCCTCCCGGGCCCACGCGACCGCGTCGAGCGCCGTCGCGTTCCGGCCTCCGTGGGTGTACACGCGCCACGAACGGCCGTCTGGTTCCCGCTTCGCGTCGATGGCGACGACGATGCATTGGGCGCCGAAGCGATCAGCGGCGTCTCGGACGAGGCGCGGTTCCCGGATCGCGGCCGTGTTGAGGGAGACCTTGTCCGCGCCGCTTCGGAGCATCGCTTCGATGTCGCTCACCTGCCGCAGGCCGCCGCCGACGGTGAGGGGCATAAAACACTGTTCTGCGGTCGCCGCCACGACCTCCCGCATAATGCCGCGGTCATCACTCGACGCGGTGATGTCGAGGAAGACCAGTTCGTCCGCGCCTTGGCGGTCGTAGGCGCGCGCACACTGTACGGGATCGCCAGCGTCCCGGAGTTCCTGGAACTTCACGCCCTTGACGACGCGGCCCGCGTTGACGTCCAAGCAAGGAATGATGCGCCGGGAGAGCATCGGCGGGAAGGAGGGGCTGCGCCGGCGGATCGCCTCAGGCGTCGACGCGCGCGACGTCCGGCTCGAAGTTGACGGCCAAACGGTAGACTTGGCCCGGGCGCATCACGAGCGGATGGTCGCGGACCAGGGACTGGAGGTAGTGGATCTTGCCGTAGTTGGTCCGGTAGGCCGGGTCGGCGCTCACGACCTCGGTTTCGCGCCAGGTGGCTTGGAAGTCATCCTTGGCGACGCTGCAGCGGTGACCCTGGGCACCGAGCGTGATCGTGCCGGTGGCACGGTAGCGGGAGTGTGGGGCGGCGATCGCAAGAACGTAGCGGAACTTGTCGAGCGTCACCTGTTGGCGGACGGTGTAGGCGAACTCACAACCAATCTTGTTCCCGGAGAAGGTCCAGTTGACCTTCACGCTGCCGAGGCCCCGCACGAACTCCTCGCGGGTGTTGATGAGCTCGGGCTGGTCGTAACGGAAGAAGAAGCTGTTGCGGAGGCCGAGGCCGGTGACGCAGTTCTTGCCGTAGAAGGAGGGCAGCGTGACGTGCTCCCCGAAGGTAAGCTCCGGCAGGAGAATCGGGCTGTAGACGTTGTTGGGCCAGTCGAAGATCCCGGGCGCGTGGGGGAACGCGAGGGAGTCGCTGGTGAGGGTAGAGCCGGAACTGACCAGCGGGATCTGCAGGTGGAGGCCAGAGTCAGCGTCGCGGTAGAGGAAGAGGCCCTGCTCCTTGCGGTTGGACTTGTCGAAGATGACAAAGCGGCCGGAAGTGCGGGCGGGTTCCACCTTGGGTGCGCCGGGGGGCATCTGGACCGTCTTGGCGAGGCGGGACCACTGGCAGAGGTACCGGGCGGCGTCGAAGTTCGCCATCCGCGTGGTGTGCTGGCCGTAGGCGGTGCGCTCTTCGTCGCGGAGGTCGAGGAAACCGTGCTCCTGATCGAGGTAGGTCTCGTAGAAGTACATGAACAGCCGGCGCAGAATATCGTAGTACTTGACCTTCTGGTCGTCAGCGATCCAGCCGTCGCGGAGGCCCTGCATAATGAGGCTGATGCAATGCATCTGGCCGTAGGCGCCGGCGGCGCGGCCGAAGGCCCACCCGAGGCCGTCCTGACGGACGAGGTCGGGCATCATCTTGATGTATTTCTCCGCATAGGTGCGGAGAGTCGGCAGCTTGCGGTCGCGCACGCCGCTGTTGGCGTGGAGCTGCAGGGCGGAACGGGTGAAGACGAACGCCATCACCCCGTAGAGGTTGAAGTTGCCGCCGAGGCCTTCGGTCGAGTCGTCGAAGAAGCCGTTCGAGCTGGTCTGGCCGATGCGGTCGCACATCCGCTCGATCAGGCGTGAGGTCTCATCCTTCTTGGAGAGGCCGAGGCTGAAGCGGGCGACCGCCTTGGCGATATTGAAGGCCTGCCAGTGATTGTCGTAGTCGCTGCGGTGGAGTAGCGACTTGTCGATGCGCTGCTGGGTCTCCTCGACGAGGCGCTCCCAGACGGGGTTGCGCTCCTTCGAGGGGCCGAAGGCGAGCAGGCCGAGGGCCGCGTAGGCGAGGCCGTTCTCGGCGGCGGGCTCGGTGAACATCTGCGCCGTGATGCAGCGGGCGGCGAGGTCGACGATGTCGTGACCCTTGAGCGTGGTCTCGCCCGTGGCGCGGTAGAATTCGCCGAGGGCGAAGGCGACGTGCCCCGGCTCATCCGGACGGGATTGCTCCTGGTGCGCGGGCAGGATGGTGCCGTCGGGCTGGATGGAGTCGAGGTTGTGGCCCAGCATTGAGCGGGCCATATCGAGACACTGCTCGGAAAAACTATGCATGCGTGGTGGGTCGGGTCGCGGGAATCAGGCGGCGGAAGAAACGGAAAGGGTAAATTTCAACAAGCGAGGCGGAGCAAGCGGTAATTCGGTCGAGGTCAGCGGGCGATGAGCTTGAGGAACTCCGCGTTGGTCTTGGTCTTGGAGAGCCGGGCGTTCATCGTCTCGGTCGCCTCCTCGATCTTCTGCGCGACGAGCGCGCGGCGGAAGAAATGGATGCCCTCGAGGGTCTTGGCGTCGATCAGCAGCTCCTCCTTGCGGGTGCCACTCGCGCCGATGTTGATTGCGGGCCAGAGGCGCATCTCGGCGCACTTGCGGTCGAGCACCAGCTCCATGTTGCCCGTGCCCTTGAACTCTTGGAAGATCACGTCGTCCATCCGGCTCCCGGTCTCGACGAGCACACTGGCGATGATGGTGAGGGATCCGGCCTCTTCGGTACGACGCGCGGTGGCGAAGAGCTGGCGCGGCTTCTCGAGGGCCCGGACGTCGAGGCCGCCGGAGCCCGTCCGGCCCGAGTTGCGCGCGGTGTTGTGCGCGCGGGAGAGGCGGGTGATCGAATCGACGAAGAGCACGACGTCGCGGCCGGCTTCGACGAGGCGCTTGGCCCGTTCGATGCAGAGCTCGCCGATGCGGATGTGGTTCTCGATCTGCTCGTCGTTGGAGGAGGCCCAGATCTCGGCGGCCGGCACGCTGCGGCGGAAGTCGGTCACCTCCTCGGGTCGCTCGTCCACGAGCAAAATCATCACGTGGCACTCCGGGTTGTTCTCGAGCACGCCCAGCGCCATATCGCGCAGGAGCGTGGTCTTGCCGGTCCGGGGCGGAGCCACGATCAGCCCGCGGGTGCCCTTACCGATCGGGCAGAAGAGGTCGACCGCGCGGGTGGTGAGGCGCCCGTCCTTCATTTCCATCCGCAGGTGCTGGTTCGGTGAGATGGTCGTTAGCGTCGTGAACTCAAAACGGGCGCGGCGGTCCTCCAGCGGGACGCCGTCGACCGTCTCGATGAAGCGCATCTTGGGGTTGGGGAAACGGCCGTCGGGCGGGAACGCGGTGCCCCCGATCATCGAGCCCGCGCGGAGCTTGAAGCGGCGGATCAGCTCCTTGGGCACGAAGGTGTCGGTCGGACGCCGTTTGCAGCCGCGGGCGAGGTCGATCAGCTGGCCGTTGCCACCACGTTGCAGGTCGATGTCGAGGACCCCCTCAACGCGGATGGTATTTTCCGGCGGGGTAGCGGGAGCCGAGGGAGTGACGGGCGCGGCCGGGTTGGCGGTCGCGGGCGTGGGGCCGTTGGGGGCGGACGGAGGCGTTTGATCCATATCAGAGAAGAAGCTGTTCCCGGCGCGGGCTTGACGCTCGAAACTTCGGTCGGGATAAAAAACGCGTTCGGCGTCCCTTAAACCCTACAATCCGACACGCACGTGCCAGACCAGACGATTACCTCAGTATCCCGGGAGTCCCGGAAATTCAGGCCTTCGGCCGAGTTCAAAGCCCAAGCGAACCTTGGGAGTGAAGCTCGGTATAAGAAGCTCTACGCCGAGTCTGTCAACTCCCCAGAAAAGTTCTGGGACCGGCAGGCGAAGGAGCAGCTCGTCTGGCGCAAGGCCTACCGGAAGGTGCTGAAGTGGAATCCCCCGCACGCCCAGTGGTTCGTGGGCGGACGCCTCAACG
>JBILWD010000304.1:0-4529 GCA_044370095.1 Opitutaceae bacterium
GCCCGCCCCCGCCGCGCGACACCCCGGGTCCGCGTGCCCGCGGGTTCCGTCGGGATCGGGGGCGCGCAGACGGGTATTTACCCGCAGGCCAGCCCGGGAGGCTGGAACCTGATCGGACGCTCGCCCGGGCGCCTGTTTGACCCCCGGGACACGCCCCCGGCACGTTTGGAGGTGGGCGATGAGGTGCGGTTCCTCGCGGTGGCGGAGGGTGATTTTGCGCCGCCCACGGAGACCCTGCCGGAGCGGGGCGGTCCGGGCGTCGCGGTGCGGCGACCGGGCGCGCTGACGACGGTGCAGGATTTGGGCCGGCCGGGGTGGCGGGCCAGCGGGGTTTCCCCGGCGGGGGCCGCGGACCCGTTCTCGTTGCGGATCGCAAATTTGCTGGTCGGCAATGCCGAGGGGGAGGCGGCGCTGGAGCTGACCCAAACGGGACCAGAGCTCGAGTTTCCCGCCGGCGCCTTGGTGGCCGTCGCGGGGGCGTCGATCGACGGCTTGCCGTGGGGTCGGCCGGTCTACCTGTCCCCGGGCGCGCGCTTGCGGCTGGGGGCTGTGAGCGGGAGCCTGCGGAGCTATCTGGCCTGTGCGGGCGGGTTCGGGTTGCCGCGGGTGCTGGGCGGCGGCGGCACCGACCTGCGCGCGGGATTTGGGGGTCTGGGGGGGCGGGCGCTGCGCGTGGGCGACTGGCTGCCCTTGCGGAGCACGGAACCGCCGCGCGCCCCCGCTCGCTGGCACCTTGATCCACGGTTGCGCTCCACGGTGGAAGGGGCGGTGGAACTCCGGGTGTTGCCGGGGCCCGCCGCCGCGGATCTGCCGGGCTGGGCGGAGCGCGCGTTCACGGTCAGTGCGCGCTCCGACCGGATGGGGCTGCGGTTGGAGGGCGAGGCTTTCGTGCGGCCCCCACCCGGCGATCTGGATTCGTTCCCCGTGATTCCCGGTACGGTGCAGGTGCCACCGGATGGCCGGCCGATTGTGTTGTCGGCGGACGCGCAGACGCTGGGTGGCTACGCGCGCCTCGGCCACGTCATCAGCGCGGATCTGCCCCGCCTCGGGCAACTGCGTCCCGGGGACAAACTGCGCTTCCGGGCGGTCGAGCCCGAGGAGGCGCGGGCGTTGCTGGCCGCACGGGAGCTTCGGCTGCAGGAACTGCGGCTCGGCCTAGAGGGGCGGCGATGCTGACCATCGACCTTAACTGTGATTTGGGCGAGGGTGGGGTGGCGGACGCCGCGTTGATGCCCCTGATCACCTCCGCCAACATCGCTTGCGGGGGCCACGCGGGCAACGACGCGACGATGGCCACGACGGTCCGACTCGCCCGGCAACACGGGGTGGGGTTGGGGGCGCACCCGGGGCACGAGGATCCGGTCCACTTCGGCCGGCGCGAACTGCCGGTGACGCCCGCCGCCGCGGCGGAACTCGTGGTGCGGCAGACCCGGCGGCTTCAGCGGATCGCGGCGGCGCAGGGTTCCGCGCTCGCGCACCTGAAGTTACACGGGGCCCTGTACAATCAGGTATCCCGCGACGCCGCGCTGGCGGAGGTGATGGTACAGGCGCTGGCGGACGCGTTTCCCGGACTACCCTTGGTCGCCCTAGCCGGGAGCGTGCTCGAGGACACGGCCCGCCGGCACCTCGGTGCGCCCGTGCGCGCGGAGGCGTTCGCGGATCGTGGCTACGAGGTGGGGGGCAGCCTGCGGAAACGCGACCTGCCAGGCGCGCTGCTCCCGGATGCGGACGCGGCCGAGCGTCAGGCGCTGCAGATCATCTGCTCGGGCCGGGTCCGCACGTGGTCGGGTGCCGAGACCCCACTCTCCGCCGATACGCTCTGCCTCCACGGGGATGGTCCCGATCCGGTGGGCTTCGCGCTCCGGCTGCGGTCGGCGCTCGCCGCGGCGGGTGTCCGGGTCCAAGGTTTTCCCGTGCCCCCCGCGTGCTGAATGTCGACTTCTCGGTCACGTACCCTCTCTCCCGCTGCGCCGGTGCTCCTGCTTACGGGATTCGAGCCCTTTGGCGGGGCGGTAACGAATCCCTCGCGGGACATCGTGCTGGCTTTGGACGGGACCACGGCGGCAGGGCACCGAATTGCGGGAGCGGTGTTGCCCTGCGTGTTCGGCGCGGCGCGCCGTGAACTGTCCCGCCGGCTGCGCCAATATCGCCCGAAGGTGGTGGTTTGCCTTGGGGTGGCCGAGGGTCGCACGGGCATTACCCCCGAGAGGGTGGCGATCAACCTCGAGGATGCGCGCATCGCGGATAATGCCGGGGCCCAACCGCGGGATCGTCCGGTGGTCCGGGGCGGGCCAGCCGCCTACTGGTCCACGCTGCCGGTGAAGGCGATGGTCGCGGCTCTGGAACGGGAGCGCATTCCGGCTGCGGTGTCCCACTCTGCGGGCACGTTTGTCTGCAATCACGTGTTCTATGCGCTGATGCACGCGGTCCGGCGCTGCCGGGTCCGGGCTGGCTTCATCCACGTTCCCGCCGCGGTGGCGCCGCCGGGATCGCCGGTGCCCGTACTGCCGCTCGCCGCCCAGATCCGGGGAGTCGCGCTGGCCCTAAACGAGGCCGCCCGCCGGCGCCGGGATCTCCGGCGGGCGGGCGGCAGCGAACACTGAGCGCGCTGGGTCGTGGCGTCCCTGGCGGGCCTCAGTGGGCGAGCAGCCAGCCGGGGTTCTCGCGGCCGAGGGGCACCGCGACGGGCGCGCCCGAAGGGACCAGCAGCCAAGCCAGGCGCTCGCCGGTGCCCGGGTGCTCCCAGAGGATATCCGAGCGGCCGTCGCCGTTAAGGTCCGTCGCGCCGGCAGGTTCCCAGAGCGCGCCGGGCCGCCCGAGACTCGCCCGACCTAGGGTCGCGGTGCCCCGCAGGAGCCAGAGCTGGCATTCGCCGGTCAGCAGGTTCTCGAGCAGCAGGTCCATGGCTCCATCGGCATTGAAGTCGCCGGCGCCCGCGATGTTCCACTCCACTGGAAGAGACTCCAGCGGCAGCAGCCCGTCGGCCTGTAGACCGTGGAGCGCCAGCACGGTCCGCTCGCCGGTGTCGCTGGCTTGGAACACCAGATCGGGCCGCCCGTCACCCGTGAAGTCACCCGCGGCCGCGAGCTGCCAGGACGCGGGGATCCTGGAGAGACTCACCGTGCCGATCCGCTTCGCCCCCGCGAGGAGGTGAATCTCCGCGGCGGCCGCGGCCGAGTGCTGCCAGACGAGGTCGCCGGCGCCGTCACCATTGAAGTCGGCCGCCGCCGCGAGACGCCACGCCTTGGTCGGTGCGGCCAGTTGGAGCTCCGCCTGGCGCGCGGGGTTCCCCTGCAACCAAGCCTTGGCGGCTCCGCTGGAGAGGTGCTGGAAGACGAGGTCCGCCCGCCGGTCCGCGTTGAAATCGACCCGCAGCGTGTCCGCGAACGGACTAGGTAGCGCCGCCGCCACGGTAGTTCCGCTCGCGAGCGTGGTCCGGGTCTTCGGTCCCTTGGTGGAGGTGGTCGTCACCTTCAAGATGGCGCCCGCGCTCGTGATGGTTCCAGTGGAGTTGGTGACTTCGACCGCGTAGGTGCCGGCGTTCGCGGTCGTGACGTTGGTCAGCGTCAGGCTGGGGTTCGTGGCCCCGGAGAGATAGGTCTTGGTCACCGTGCGTCCGGACTTGACCTGCAAGCACCAGCGGTAGGTCGGGGCTGGGCTCCCGGTCGCGATCACGGTGAAGGTCACGGTCGCTCCCACGATCACGGTCTGGCCCACGGGTTGGCTGGTGATAACCGGGAGGGCCGGTGCGGGGCTTACGGTGATTAACGCCGTGGCGCTGGTCGCGCTCCCCGCGGAATTTTGAGCGACCGCGTAGTAGGCCCCAGCGCTGCCCGTGACCGCGTTGGCGATCCCGTAGAGTCCCCCGGTGGCGCCCGGGAGTACCACCCCATCCTTGTACCATTGAATCGTCGGGGCGGGATTCCCGCTGGCCGCCGCCTGCAGAGCTACGCTCCCACCCTCGATCACACTCTGGCTCACCGGCTGGAGGGTGAAGACCGGCGCGCCGGACGAGGCGGCGACCGTGAGGACCGCGGGCGCGCTGGTGGCGGTGCCGACGGAGTTGGTGGCGGTGACGGTGTACGTGCCCGTGTCACCCAGCGCGGCGGAGGCCAGGCTGAAGGTGGCGTTCGTGGCGCCCGCGATCGCGGTGCCGTCGCGCCGCCACTGGTAGGCCGGGGCGGGATTGCCCGAGGCGCTGGCGGTGAAGGAGACGGGAGCGCCGGCAAAGACCGTCTGACTCACCGGCTGCAGGGCGAAGACCGGCGCGGTGAGGGGCGGGTTGACCGTGAGGACCGCGGGCGCGCTGGTGGCGGTGCCGACGGAGTTGGTGGCGGTGACGGTGTACGTGCCCGTGTCACCCAGCGCAGCGGAGGCTAGGCTGAAGGTGGCGTTCGTGGCGCCCGCGATCGCGGTGCCATCGCGCCGCCACTGATAGGCCGGGGCGGGGTTACCCGAAGCGCTGGCGGTGAAGGAGACGGCAGCGCCGGCAAAGACCGTCTGACTCACCGGCTGCAGGGCGAAGACGG
>JBILWD010000303.1:0-4529 GCA_044370095.1 Opitutaceae bacterium
CGGGACATGCCCCCGTTACCCCTCGCCCTGGCCTTCGCGCCCGGGCCCCTCACGGTGCTCGCCCTGAGCGTCGTGCTCATCGTCGCCGCCATCGTCTGGCTGCGCCTGCACGCATTCTTCGCGCTCTTCTTCGCGGCGATCTTCGTCGGGCTGATGACGGCCTTGGGCCAGACCGGCTCCGGGCGCTTCACCAAGGGGGTGGAGGCGGTGATGACCGAGTTCGGTTCCGCGGCGGGGAAGATCGGGTTTACCATCGCGGTGGCATCGGTGATCGGCGTGGCGCTGATGGAGAGCGGGGCGGCGGACCGCATCATTCGTCGCTTCATTGCGGTGCTCGGGGAAAAGCGGGCGCCGCTGGCCCTGCTCGCCTGCGGGTTCATCCTCGGGATCCCGGTATTCTTCGACACGGTCTTTTTTCTGCTGGTGCCGCTCGCGCGCGCCCTCGCGCTACGCACGGGGAAAAACTACCTGCTCTACGTGCTGGCGATCTGCGCCGGTGGGGTGATCACGCACGGCACGGTGCCGCCGACGCCGGGGCCGTTGATCGTGGCCGAGACGCTGCGGGTCGACCTCGGCCTGTCGATCGTGGGCGGCATCCTCTTCGGCATCCTGCCGGCGCTCGGCGGGCTGGCGTTCGCCCACTGGATCGACGCCCGGCGCCCGGTGCCGCTGCGGGAAACGGCCGGCTCCTCGCTGGCCTCGCTGCAGCAGGTGGCGGACCGGCGGGAAGAGGATTTGCCCGGCTTCTGGGTCTCGATCGCGCCCGTGATTTTGCCGGTGGTGCTCATCGCCACCGCCTCCTTCAGCGCCCCGTTCGCGGGCGGCCTGCCCCCGGTGGCGGCCCAGACGATCGAGTTCCTCGGCAACAAGAACATTGCCCTCCTCCTCGGCGCCGTGGTGGCCCTCGCCGTCTATGCCCGGCAGCGCCAGCTCGCCTGGCGGAACGCGGCCGACGTGCTCGGGCCGCCGCTTGAGACGGCGGGCGTCATCATCCTCATCACCGCCGCCGGCGCCGCCTACGGCGCCATGATCAAGAATGCCGGGGTCGGCGACTCGGTGCGGGTCCTCGCGGAGGGCGGCGGGATGAACTACGTGCTCCTCGCTTGGCTGCTGGCGGTGGTCGTGCGGGTGGCGCAGGGCTCCGCGACCGTCGCAATGATCACCGCCTCCTCGATCATGATGTCGATCGCGGGACCCAGCGGCTTCGGCGTCCACGTGTTCTACATCTACCTGGCCGTCGGCTACGGCGCCTCGATGCTCTCCTGGATGAACGACAGCGGGTTCTGGGTCATCGGCCGCCTCGGCGGACTCACCGAGGGCGAGACGCTGCGCAGCTGGACCGTGCTGCTGTCGCTGATCTCGGTGCTCGGCCTGCTGCAAGCCCTCGTCGCCGCGAAGCTCTGGCCGAACCTCTGGTTCTAGGCCGGGTTCCCGCGGACGACCGGACGCCGGTCTGCGGTCAGCGGCCGGCGTCGACGCGGCGCACCTTCACTTCGCGGCCCACCCCCTCGATCCGCATCCAATAGGCCCCGAGGGCACCCGCGCGGATGCGCACGGCCGGGGCGGCAAGGGGCGGCCCGGCGTAGGTGGTGCCGCCCGTCTCCTGCCAGCGTTCGCCGTTCTCGAGGGTGAAGACCGCGCGCGGCTCCCAGCCGCGGAACTCACCCTTCAGGCGGCTCTCCACCGGCGCTTCCTCCTCGACCACGGCCGGGGTGGTGCGACGGAAAGGGCTCGAGGCCGGCCGCGCCGCGGCGGACGGAGGAGCGGCGGGAAGGGGCGCCGCAGCCGGGGACGCGGTGCGGGCGGCGATGAGCGCGTCGAGCCGGGCCAGCTCCTCTGGGGTGAGGCGGCCGAGGCCGGCGGCGGCGAAATCCGCGGGCGCGAGGGAGCGGGAAAACGGCTCGGCGGCGACGAGGGCCCCGGCGAGGCCGAGGAGGGGCAACAGGCGGCGCATCACGCGACGGTGCGGCGGACGACGGTCCGCGCAACGCCATTCCCGAAGCCACCACCCGCGCCTGTTTTGTCCTTCCCACGCCCGTGCCTTCGGCGTTGCCTTGCCCGCGCATGACCGGCCGCATCACGTCGCTCCTTGATCCCTCGCGCATTGCCCTGCACGTGCAGGCCACCCGGCGCACCGGGGCGCTGAACGAGATTGCCCGGCAGCTCGAGGGACACCCGGAGGTGATCCACTATGCCGGGTTCTACGAGGAACTCCTCGCCCGGGACCGCCTCGACACGACTTCACTGGGTAACGGCATCGCCCTGCCTCACGCGCGCACCGAACACGTGCGCCGGATCGTGATGGCGGTCGGTCGCTCGGAAGAAGGCATCGTCTTCGACGATAAGGGCGAGGTAGTACGCCTGTTCTTCGTGCTCGGCACGCCCAAGACTAAGCCCGGCGACTACCTCGCGGTCGTCAGCACCCTGTGCAAACTGCTGCGCGATCCAGCCGACCGTGCGGCGTTCCTCGCCGCGGCGACCCCCGCGGAATTCATCGCCGCCGTCGCCGCCACCGAAGCGCGCCTCGGCCTCTGAACGTGCACACCTCGCGGCTCGACGCCGCCGGGCCGGGCCGCCACGCTGCCGCGCGATGATCCGGTCGTTCATCTTCAGCGACGGTAAGCTCGTGGGCCAAGACCTCGAGCTGGAGGCACTCCGCCTCGTCCGCGCCGACAAGGGTCTGCTCCTCTGGGTCGACCTCGACAACCCAACGCCGGAAGAGACCCGCGCGCTGCTCGAGGGCGTCTTCGGATTCCACCCCCTCGCGATCGAGGACTGCACCCAGCCGAACTCGCTGCCGAAGGTCGAGGACTACGAGGACTACCTTTTCATCGTCACCCACGCGGTGGATTTCACGCGGACCGAGAAATTCAACACCACCGAGCTAGACCTGTTCCTCGGCAAAGACTTCCTCGTCACCTTCCATACCGCGCCGCTGCGCTCGGTCTCGTCGGTGATCGAGCGGACGCTGAAGCAGGCGGGCGTCGGCCCGCGGGGCCCGGACCGGATCGCGCACACGCTGATCGACCTGCTGGTGGACAACTACGCGCCGGTGGTGGACGAGCTGCGGGCCGAGCTGGAGGAGCTGGAGGAACACGTGCTGGCGCGGCGCTCCGGCGAGAAGGCGCTGGTCACGGAACTCCTCCACGTGCGCAACGACTTCACCCGGCTACGGACGATCGTGCGGCCGCAGCGGGACGTGATCGACCGGCTGGCACGCGAGGAGAACAAGCTGATCCGGGCCAAGCTGCTGCCTTACTTCCGGGACCTCCGCGACAACCTCGCGCGCCTCGAGGACACGGTGGCGGGCTACCACGAGCGGCTGCTAATGGCGTTCGACATCTACCTCAACAAGGCCGCATTCGAGGCGAACGAGGGGATCAAGTTCCTCACCGCGCTCACCGCGATCACGATCCCCGTGATGGTGATCGGCACGTGGTACGGGATGAATTTCGAAGGGATGGCGGAACTGCGCCGCGGCTACCCGGCGGCAGTCGGCCTCACGCTGGCCTCGACGATTTTGATGTTTATTTACCTGCGGCGAAAACGCTGGTTCTAGGCGTCTTCGCCCCCGCCCCCAACCCCTGCCCCATCCGATGACCTGGTCCCAGAACTACGCCCCGCTCGGCGGCCTCGGCTTGTCCGCCCTCGTGGCGGCGCTGCCGGTGGTCGTGCTCCTTGGCCTGCTTGCCTTCTGGCACGTGCGAGCCCACCTCGCGGCGCTGGTGGCGCTTGGGGTGGCGCTGGTGACGGCAATCGCCGTCTACGGCATGCCGGCGCAGCTGGCATTGGCGGCGGCGGCCTTCGGGGCCGCGTTCGGGCTGCTCCCGATCGGCTGGTTAATCCTCAACGCAATTTTCATCTACCAGCTGTCGGTCGACACCGGCCAGTTCACGGTCCTGCAGCGGCAGGTCGCGGGGGTGTCAGGCGACCGGCGGATCCAGGCACTGCTGATCGCGTTCTCGTTTGGCGCGTTCATCGAGGGGGCGGCGGGTTTCGGGGCCCCAGTGGCGATCTCCGGGGCGCTGATGATCGGCCTCGGCTTCCGACCGCTGGAGGCGGCGAAGCTCGCGCTGATCGGCAACACCGCGCCGGTGGCGTTCGGCTCGCTGGGCACGCCGCTGGTGACCCTGGCGCCGCTGACCGGCCTCGACCTGCTCGACCTCAGCGCGATGGTCGGCCGACAACTGCCGTTCTTCTCGCTGCTGGTGCCGTTCTGGCTCGTCGCGGCCCAGGCCGGCTGGCGGGGAATGGTGGCCGTCTGGCCAGCGTGCCTCGTGGCGGGCGCGAGCTTCGGCCTCGTGCAGTACCTGGTGAGCAACTTCCACGGGCCGTGGCTGGTGGACATCATCGCCGGCGCGGCCTCGATGCTCGCAGTGGTGGTGCTGATGCGCTTCTGGCGGCCGGCGGAGGAGCAGGCTAACCCTGGGGCACAAGCGCCGGACGCGGCACCGGCGGCAGCCGGCGGCCCTCCGTGGAAGGCTTGGGTGCCGTGGCTGTTCCTTTCCGCCTTCGTCTTCCTCTGGGGC
>JBILWD010000306.1:0-4514 GCA_044370095.1 Opitutaceae bacterium
CGGCGCGGCGGCCATCACCGCCCAGCGCAACGCCCCCAACACGATGAACGTCGTGGCGATGGACTCCTTCGGCAACCTGCCGAACATGAGCGCGGGCGAGGTGCTGATGCGCCTGCCCGGCGTCGCCGGCTCGCCCACCGACGAGGGCCTCGCCTACAACTTCAACATCCGCGGGATGCCCGCCGGCCTGAACACCGTCACGATCGACGGCGGCCTCGTCACCCCCCTTGGCACCAGCCGCGCCTTCGAGATGCAGAGCATTTCCGGCGCGCTCTTCGACCAGCTGGAGCTGACCAAGGGCCACCGGCCCGACCGCAACGCCGACTCCCTCGGCGGCACGGTGAACCTGAAGACCCGCTCCTCGCTCAACATGAAGGAGCGCCGCCGGCTCACCTACAGCCTCTCGGCCCGCATCGCCCCCACGTTCCTCGGCTTCGAGCAGATCCCCCAGCGCGAGGACCACCCGGCCCACCCGATGCTGAACTTCAGCTACCAGGAGCTCTTCGACGTGTTCGGCGGCAACCGTAATCTCGGCGTCAGCGTCAATGCCTTCTACTCCGAAAATGCCGTCGGTTTCTTCCAGACCGATCGCGATTACCAGAATACCACCACGCAGCCGGCCTACGTCTGGAGCTACCAGACCTTCGACAATTACAACAACCGCAAGCAGGTCAGCCTCAGCATCAAGACCGATTACCGCGTCTCGGCTAGCACCCGCGTCTCGCTGAACGCGACCGCGAACGACAACTACGAGGGCTTCCGCCGCCGGTACATCACCCGCGCCTACAGCAGCCAGAACCAGAACACGGTGCCCAACGCCACCACCAGCGTGGTCCCGGGCTGGACGGACAAGATCACCGTGATTCGTCCCGTCGCGCAGTCGCTGATCGAGATGCAGAACCGCGGGCCGAACAACTACGATACGCGCCAGCGCCGCCTCGACTTCACCGCCGAGCAGGACTTCGGCCCGCTGCAGCTCGACTACGCCGCGACCTACGCCCGCAACAACCTGAACAACGGCAACGGCCAGGGCGGCGAGCTCACGATGCGCATCGCCGGCACCGGCTGGATCCTCGACCGCACCCAGTCCGAGCTCCACCCGAAGTTCCTCCCCAACGGCGGCCTCGATTTCACGGATCCCTCGAACTACCGCCCCACCGGCGCACTCCAGTGCAGCGACGCCCAGAACGACCAGCGGGTGCGCGACCTCCGCTTCAACGCGCTCTACAAGCTGCCCACCGCCGTGCCGCTCGCCCTCAAGGTTGGTGGCCAGTGGCGTGAGACCCTCGCCCAAACGCTCAGCAACAGCCGCCGCTACAACTACCTCGGCACCGGCCCCCTCGCCCCCGACCCCGGCCTCGTGACGTTCGACCAGGTCAAGACCGGCCGGATGCTGCCCCAGTGGACTTCCTCGATGTTCATCAACGAACGCCGCCCGGTCGACCCGACCCTCTGGCGAGCGGATGAGTACTACCGCCTGCAGCAGGCCTACACCGGCGCCCGCGACATCACCGAGACCGTCACCGCCGGTTACTTCATGGCCCAGGGCAAGCTCGGGCGCGAGGGCTTCCTCGGTCGCAGCAGCTTCCTCGGCGGCGTCCGCGTCGAGAACACCGAGGACGTCGGCCGCGGCTGGGTCCGTGCGCGCGTCGGCAGCACCACCGCCCAGCAACAGGCGGACCCGCTCGGCGCGGTGACCCGCGACTACGCCAACACCAAGCGCACGATCGCGGGCGATTACACCAAGGCCTTCCCGAGCGTGCACCTGACCCACGATATCACGCCGAACCTGAAGGCGCGCCTCGCCTGGTCCACCAGCTTCGGCCGCCCCGGCTACGGCGAGCTGCTCCCCAGCGAGTCGGTGAACGAGACTGCCAGCACGCTCACGATCAACAATGCCGCGCTGCTCCCGCAGAACGCGCGCAACTGGGACGCCTCGTTGGACTACTACTTCGAGCCGGTCGGCAACCTCTCGATCGGCTTCTTCCACAAGACCATCGCCGACTACATCGTGCGCAACATCAACATCGGCACCGTGGCGAGCGGGACGGACAACGGCTTCAACGGCGAGTACGCCGGGTTCAACCTGTTCACCTCCGCCAACGCCGGCACCGCGACCGTGCAGGGGTGGGAGTTCAGCTACCAGCAGCAGTTCACCTCCCTCCCCGGCGTGCTCAAGGGCCTGAGCGGCTCCGTGAACTACACGATGATCCAGACCCGCGGGGACTTCGGCGGCACCACCAGCATCAGCGGCCGCGAGGTCGTCGGCTTCATTCCGAAGGCCGCCAACGCGATGCTCTCTTGGCGCTACCAGAAGTTCAGCACGCGCCTGCTCTACAACTGGACCAGCGACTACATCGTCGAGTACTCGGCCGCCACCGTCGGTCGCAACCGCTGGCGCGCCTCGTTCGACACCCTCAACCTCGGGCTCGCCTACCAGCTCCGGCCCTCCGCCCAGCTGACGCTCGACGTCTCGAACCTCCTCAACGCCTACCAGGAGATCTACCGCGGCTTCCGCAACCAGCCGTCCACGATCAACTACAACTTCGTGACGATCAACGTGGGCCTGAACGGCCGCTTCTGAGCCGCGCGTCCGCCCTCACCGCCCGGCGGGGAGTTCCGCCCGGGCGGTGAAGCCGGCGGGGAGCCGCACCAGCTCGAGGGTGCCCCCGAGCTCGGCCACGCGCTGCTGCAGGTGGTAGAGGCCCCGCTTCTCCCCCAGCGCCCGCGCCGGATCCACCCCGGGGCCGGAATCGGCGACGGTCACCTCGACCCGCTCCGCGGAGATTTCGACGGTGACGTCGATCCGGCCCGGCTTGCCGTGGTTGACCGCGTTCCGCAGCAGTTCGCGCTGCGCCATCATCACTGCCCGCCGGATCGCGAGCGGAGCCGTTTTGCCCGCGAGGCCCGGGCTCACCCGGTTGACGAACTCGCCCGCGATGCCGGCCGCCTCGAGGTAGCGCCGCGCGATGCGCTCAAGGCCGGCCACGGCGGAGCCCCAAGTCTCGGATTCCGGCCGCAGCTCCCAGAGCAGCTGATTGAGGGACAGGCTGGCCTCGATGAGCCGCGCCCGGACGCTCGCCAGCACATCCGGACCCGCCGCCGCCGGACGGAGCACGGCGAGCTCGGTCAGCAGTTGCATCTCGTTCAGCCGGTTGCCGAGCTCGTCGTGCAGGTCGCGCGCGACGGCCATCCGCTGCGCGATCAGCCGGCGCTGCACGTGCTGCCGCACCGCTAAGATCACGAGGAAGACCAGGACGGGCAGAGAACCGAGGACGTACGGGCGCAGCTCGAACCAGTTCAACCGCCGCGGCTCCACCGGGCCGACCCACTGGTGGAAGAGGCGGTCGTAGGTGCCGTTCTGGCGCAGTTCGGCGAGTGCCTCGTTCATCAGCATCAGGCCGGCGGAGTCGTGCGGCTGGAACGCGAAGCAGAAATAATAGCGGATGTCCTCGATGAACTGTTTCCGCAGGCCCGCCCGGGCCTCGACCTTGCTGCTGATGTTGCTGGTGAAGAGAGCCCCGTCGCAACGCCCCTCCGCCACCGCGTTCAGCAGATCGTCCAGTTGCGTGAAATGCTCGACGCGGATTCCCCATTGCGGGTGTTCACGCAAGTGGGTGGCCGCCACGGTACCCCGGAGCACCCCGATGCGCCGGTCGCGCAAGTCGGACGAGTGCTGGAGCCGCGGGGCATTAGGCCGGGTGTAAAGGATGCCCTGCAGCGAGGCTTGGACCACCGAGAGCCGGTTCGCGTAACGCGCGCCCTCGTACTGCGCGATCTGGGCCAGCACGTCGAGTTGGCCGTCGCGGAAGGCGGGAAGGTTGAGGTTCCACCAGGCTGGCACCAACTCGACTTCGAAGCCGCCCAAGTCCGCCGCGGCTCGCAGCAGTTCCACCGTAAACCCCACCACCTCGCCCCGTCGTTGATCGAAGTAGGAGAGCGGCGCACTGTCGCGCGGGACACCGACCCGGAAGCGGCGTTTTGCGGGCTCCGCGGGAGGTTCGGCGGCCGCCGCCATCGCCAGCGCCAAGAGGACCCCGAGCACCCAGCAGCGGCCAACGTACCGGTACCGGCCCGGCGCCGGCACGGCTGAAGAAGGGTTAAGGTGCGAGGGGGGGCGCATCGGCGCGGAGTCAGGCAAACGCGCGCGCGGGAGTCTAGCCCCCTCGCGCGGCCGTAGCCGCAGCGGAAAAGCGCTCGACACCGAAGGGGCCCCGTGGGACGCCACCCTTCCTCCGTGTCCGCGCCCCACCCCCACGCCGCCTGGTTCGCCGCACACGTGCAGCCGCACGAGGCGCGGCTGCGCGCCTGGCTGCGCAGCCATTTTCCCCGGGCGGACGACGTCGATGACCTCGTGCAGGAGGCCTTTGTGCGCGTGCTGGCCGCCCGGGGCCGCGGCGAGATCCACGCCCCGCGGGCCTTCCTGTTCGCGACCGCCCGCAACCTCGCCCTCGCCCGGCTGCGGCACCAACGCGTGGAAACGGATTTCGCCCTAGCGGAAGCGGCGGTCTCGG
>JBILWD010000305.1:0-4514 GCA_044370095.1 Opitutaceae bacterium
GTGCGCGGCGGCCTCAAAGAGACCACCCGCCACTCGCTCGCCGCCACCCTCGACTTCCGCCTCGCGCGGCACGACACCGTGTCGCTCTCCCTCCAAGCCTCGCGGTTCGAGGAGGACTTCCTCAGCCAGACGCTCACCTTCAACGTCGGCGGCGTGGCCCCCGGGGCCTTCACGCCCTTCTCAACCCGGGGCAACCCCGGAGCGGGAGACCTCGTGAGCGGCAATGCTGGCGGCTATCGGCGCAACGAGACCTATATGCCGACCCTGCGCTGGCGCCACGACGGGCCGATCTGGAAGGCGGAGGGCGGCGTGGGCTATTCCCGCGCTCGGTACAACGGTGGCGACCTCGGGCGCGGCTACTTCGCGAACTCCAGCGCCCGCCGCACCGGAGTGACCGTGGCCTTTGACGATATTTTCTACCTGCGGCCCAACCGCATCAGCGTGACCGACGGCGCCACCGGTGCCCCCATCGACCCCTACGCCCTCGCGACCTACGCGGTGCAGAGCGCGGGTAGCGGCCAGCCCGAGAACAACGACCAGCAGCGCACCGCCTTCTTCAACGTGGGCCGGGACCTGCCTTGGCGCGTGCCGGTGAGCCTGAAGGCGGGCCTCGACCGCCGCCAAGGCGTTCGCGACCTCCGCAGCGACAACAGTCGGACCTTCACCTTCGTGGGCCGGGACGGCCGCACCAGCACGAGTCCGCTGGCCGGCGACGACGCGGCGGCGCCCTTCTGGGCGCCAGAGCTCTCCGAGCGCGCGCACGGCTACGGGTTCCCCCAGATCCAGTGGGTCGGCAACACGCGGCTCTTCGAACACCAGCGCGCGAACCCCACCCACTTCACCACCGAAGAAAATGCGCGGTATCGGGCCTCGGTCACCAACTCGAAGCACATCGAGGAGACCGTCTCCTCCGCGTACCTGCGCGGGGACCTCGCTCTGTTCGAGCGGCGGCTGCGCCTCGTCGGTGGCCTGCGGGCCGAGCAGACCAACATTGACGCCGAGGGGCCGCTCACCGACCTCACGCGCAACTACCAGCGGGACGCCAGCGGGCGGGTCATCACCGTCGCTAGCCCGACCCCGACCGAGCCCAACCGGCGCACGCCGGCCCTGATCTTCCCGACCACCAACGCCCTCGCCGTGTCCCAGTTGACGTTCCTCGCCCGGGGCACGCAGGTCGAGAAGGAGTACCTTCGGCTGTTCCCCAGCCTCAACGCAGCCTTCAACCTGCGCGAGAACCTCGTCCTGCGCGCGGCCCGTTACTCCTCGGTGGGCCGGCCGAACCTCAACCAGTACGCGGGAGGCTTGACCCTGCCGGATCCGGACAGCGACGCCGCGAATCCGGCCAACCGCATCGTGGTCAACAACGCGGGCATCAAGGCCTGGAGCGCGGAGACAACCAACGCCCGGCTCGAGTACTACTTTGCCGGCGTGGGCCAGCTCTCGGTGGGCGCCTTCCGCCGCGACATCCGGGACTTCTTCGGCGGGACCGTGCTCGACGCGACGCCGGAGTTCCTCGCCCTCTACGGGCTGGACCCGGCGCTGTTCAGCAAGTTCGACGTGACCACGCAGGAGAATCTGCCCGGCCAGGTCCGCCTGACCGGCGTCGATTTCAGCTACAAGCAGGCGCTGACCGGGCTCCCGGCGTGGGCGCGGGGCGTGCAGGTGTTTGCCAATGCGAGCGCGCAACGGGTGACGGGCGACGCGACGGCCACGGCCAACTTCGCCGGCTACATCCCGCGCAGCGGCAGCTGGGGGATCAGCCTGACGCGGCCGGAGTACAACGTCCGGATTAACTGGAACTACCGCGGCCGGCAGCGGCGCGCGATCGTGGCGGCCGGTCCGAGCATCGAGCCCGGCACCTACAACTGGGGCTCCAAACGCCTCTACATCGACGTGTCCGCCGAATACTCCCTCACCCGGCGCCTCGCGCTCTTCACCAACCTGCGGAACATCAACGACGCCACCGAGGACACCGAGATCCACGGGCCGACCACGCCGGCGCACGCGCAGTTCCGCTCGCGCCTCGACTTCGGCTCGCTCTGGACCTTCGGCCTCCGCGGCACGTTCTGAGGCCTCCGCACCCTCCCCGGCACGTCCGATGCCCACGCCCCGCCCCTGCCGGTCCCTTCACCCGATCGCCCGGCCGGGCGTGCTCCTAGCGCTCCTGCTGGCCGCCGCCGTGCCCGCGGGTGGCGCCGCGGAGCCGACCTTATCCGACCCACTAGACCGGGTCGTGCGGCTCACCGGCTTCAGTTGGGACCGGGTTCCGCTGAACCTCCATTTCGGCAAGCGCAGCGGGGACCTGACGGAGGCGGAAGTCACGTTTGTCGCGCAGCACAGTTCCCTGATCGCGTTGGAGAAGAGCCACGGCGTGAATCCGCATGGGAGCACCGAGGCCGGGATCGCGGACTCGGCGCGCCGGATCGTCGCGCAACGGCCAGGGGCGAAGGTCCTGTTCTACCTGAACGCCTTCATCAATTGGCCGGGCTACGCGGCGTTCGCTACCTACCGGCCCGAATGGACCCTCCGTGACTCCGCCGGGGAGATCGTGCGCCACCCGTCCGGTACGCCGCGCCCCGATCCCTCCCAGCCGGCGTTCCGGGAATGGTGGTCGGACGTCGTGGCGTCTGCGCACCGCGACGCGCCCTTGGGCGGGGTGTTCATCGACGCGCTGCCGCAGGCCCTCGCGCCGGGGCTGGCGCGGCAGGTGGGTGCGGCCAAAGCCCGGGAGGTGGTCGCCGGGCTGCGGGAGATGATCGCCCTGACCCGGCGGAAGCTGGGGCCCGAGCGGATCATCCTCGTAAACGGCCTGCGCACGACGGACTTCCGGGAACTGCTCGAGTGGGAGGGGATCGACGGCCTGATGATCGAGCATTTTGGGAGCTTTAAGACGGACCGTGCCGAGGACATTCGGACGGACCTCGAGTCCGTCGCGCTGGCGGCGGCGAAGGGTAAGTTTATCGTGCTGAAGGGCTGGCCGGGCTTCAATTGGCTCGATGCGGAGCAGATGCGGCGTCCCCGGGCGGAGCTGCTCGCGCTGGCGCGGGAACGGATCACCTTCCCGCTGGCCTGCTTCCTGGTCGCGGCGCAGCCCGGCGCGCATTTCTGTTACTCTTGGGGCTACACGGACATTCACGGGATGTTGGAGCGCTATCCGGAGCTGGAACGGCCGCTGGGGCCGCCCCGGGGTGATGCGGTCTGGCAGGGCCTTACGGCGACGCGGGAGTTCGCGCACGCGTCGGTGCGGGTGGATTTGGCGACCAAGCAGGCGCGGATCGACTGGCGCTGAGCGTGGGGGCGTTTGGTGCGGCTGGGATGCGCCTGGTTGTAGCTGGGGCGCGTCGCCCCGGTCGTGCCGCCCGAAACACCTTCGTGCGCAGCCCTTGCCGCCCCGCGGACGGATCGCTCCGCCAGAGGCGCACCGTTCCCTCCTTCCGGGGCGGCGCGCCCCGGCTACACCCATCCGCCGTAACGCCGAATGCCCGCAGAGGAGGGGAGGTCAGCCCGCGGTCGCGGCCGGCGCCTTCTCCTGGGCGGCCGCACGGCAGGGCGTTGACCTTGTTCGGACTTGGGCATAAAACTGCTTTTATGAGGACCACCATCGATCTGCCGGACCCCCTGCTCAAGGAAGCCAAGGCGGCCGCCGCCCTGCGCGGGGTGTCGCTGCGCGAGGTCGTCGAGGAGGCGTTGCGGCGGCAGCTCCAGCCGCACGCCGGGCAGCGCTCCGTCGCGCCGCGTGGACGACTGCGGAGCCGGAACGGCTTTCTCGTGCTGCAGCGCAAAGGCGGGAACGTGATCAACCCGACGCCGGCCGAGCTCGATGCGTGGCTCTAGTGCCGGGGATCTGCCGGACGCGAATGTCTGGCTGGCGCTGGCCACCGCCGGCCATGCGCATCACGCCGTCGCCCAGGACTGGGTGGCAGGCCGAGACGGACGACCGCTGGTCTTCTGCCGGATCACGCAGATGGCTCTGCTGCGGCATCTGACCACGCCCGCGATTATGGGAGTCGACGTCTGCACGCAAAAGGAGGCCTGGCGCCTTTACGACGCAGCACTCGCGCGGCCGGGCACCCACTTCCTATCGGAGCCGCCGACCCTCGAGGCCGTCTGGCGCGCCCGGGCCGCGCTCAACCAGCCGGCGACCAAACTTTGGACGGACCTGTACCTCGCCGCGTTTGCCCACGGCCACGGGCTGCGGCTGGTAACCTTTGACCGGGGCTTCCAGCGACTCCGGGGCATCGAGGTTGCCGTGCTGGGCGGGGCACCCTGAGTCCTTCGCCTCGGACGCCGGGCGGGCGGATCGCTCCGCGGAATGCGCCACGTTTCCCCTGCCCGGGGCGGCGCGCCCCGGCTACACCGATCCGCGGTCGAGCCGAATGAAGGGCGCGTCAGCCCACGGTCCCGGCCGGCACTTTCTTCTCGGCGGCCGCGACGACGGCCGCCGTGCCTTCGCTGCCGCGGGCGATCCGGCGCACCACCTCGCCGGCCGCAGCCAGCCCGAAGAGGCCAGTCAC
>JBILWD010000069.1:0-13411 GCA_044370095.1 Opitutaceae bacterium
GGCTTCCTGATTTTGACGGGCCTGAAGATCCTGTTCGCGCCGGAGAAGCCGATGGATCCGGAGAAGAACCCGATGCTGCGGCTGCTACGGCGCTTCATCCCGATCACACCGCGCTTTGAAGGCCAGAAGTTCGTGGTGATGGAGAACGGCGTGCGGCACGGGACGCCGCTGCTGGTCGCCCTAGCGGCGATCGAGTTCAGTGACATCATCTTCGCGGTCGATTCGGTGCCGGCCATCTTCGCCATCACCAAGGAGCCCCTGGTGGTGTTCACCTCGAACATCTTCGCCATCCTCGGGCTGCGTTCGATGTTCTTCCTGCTGGCCGGGGTGGTGCACAAATTCCGCTACCTGAAGTACGGCCTGGGCATCGTGCTGATCTTCGTGGGCCTGAAGATGTCTTGGCTGAACGAGTTCTATGGCGGCAAGTTCCCCATCACTTGGTCGCTGGGGATTATTGCGGGCGTCTTGGGCGCCTCAGTGGCGATCTCGCTGCTGATTCCGCCTAAGCCGGAGCCTGAGTCACCCAGCGCCAAATAATGTCGGCGGCGCCGACCCCGAGGAATCCGATCGCGGCGAAGAAGACCGTGGCCAGCGCGGCGCAGCCGTAGCCGGCCAGAATGAAGGCGCCGTCCCGCTCCAGCAGGCCGGCGGCCAGCAGGATGATCGACCAAGCGGGGATGACGTTGCTGAAGGGCACCGGCAGGGGCAGCAGCAAGTAGAGGGCGCAGACGATAATCGGCAGCGCGTGCAGCTGCTGACGCCGGGGGCTGGCGGTGACCCAGGGGAGGCGCGGGCGCAGCAGGCGTTCGAAACCCAAGACCAGCCGGCGGGTGAAGGCGAAGACCCGGCGGAACGTCGCCGGCGGCAGGCGCAGGTCCAGGAAGCGCGCCGGCAGCCACGGCTTCTGGCCGAGGGCGAGACGGACCGCGATGAGCAAAATCACGCAGCCCAGCGGGGTCGACAGCCCCGGGAGCGGGATCGGGGTGCAAAACGGCAGGGACAGCATCAGCATCAGCAGGATGAAGCCGCGCCCGTGGAGCACGGTCATCACCTCGCGGAGCGTGACCTCCTCGACGTCGAACTCCCGGAGGATGAGTTCCAGTTCCTCGGACAGCCGCCGCGGGGGAGGCGGGGCCTCAGGTGCCGCGGCGGTTCCCATAGAGCTCGAGGTGGAGGCGGTGGGCGTAGCGGTAGCCGCGGGCCTTGCAGATCTCGCCGAGCCACGCGGCGTGGCTGCGAATCCGCTCTAGGGAAGTGGCCTCGGGCATCAATAGCACCTTATGGCGGGGAATATCCCGGCGGAGGGCGGCCAGCATTGATTCCATTTCCTCGAGGTCGGCGGGGCGGGAGACGACGAACTTGAACTGATACGGATATTGGTCGATCCAGGTGCGGACTACTTCGGGTTGCCAGCGGGTGGCCTCGTGGCGTTTGCGCCAGGCGGCGTGTTCGATTGGGTCCGGGGCCGAGTTGAGGAGCTTGGGCGAGAGGGAGGCGAGGTCGCAGCCGATGCCGGCCGGGGGAATCGTGGCGGCGGTCTCGATCGTGAGGTGGCGGCCGGTGGCGCGGATCCCGGCGGCCAGTTCGGCCACGTCGCGGGCGATCATCGGTTCACCGCCGGTGAGCACCACGTGGCGGGTGGCCGGGTGGGCGGCGACCGCCTCGAGGAGGGCGGGGATGGAGCGGGCTTCGCCTTCGGGGTTCCAGGAGGCGTAGGGCGTGTCGCACCAGGCGCAGCGGAGGTTGCAGCCGCTGGTGCGGATGAAGAGCGAGGGGACGCCGGTCAGTTCGCCCTCGCCCTGCAGGGAATGGAAGATCTCGGAAATCAGCATCCTGAGTTTGGGAGCAAAGCCAACCCGGGCGCCGGAGGCGAACGCGGAGTTGCCGGAGTCGGCGTGCTTACAGTGTGCCTCCAGTGTGCCTACAGTCCTGCTACGGTCGGCTCAACGAGAGGGGGCAATAATCACCAAGGCACCGGCGCCGCCGGGCAAGACCCCGGGATCGATCCGGCGGTCCAGGGTCGCGAACCGCGCGCCGTGCTGCCGGGCGAGCGCGAGCAGGTAGAGATCGGTCAAATGTGCGGCCGTCGTGCGCGCGAGGTCCGGGAAAGTCAGTTCATCGGCCAAGGAAATTTCATCCGGCCAAAACACGTGCCCGGGCACCCGCCGGAGCGCCTGCAGCAGCGGGCGCGCCTTCGCCGGTGATCCCGGTCCCCCGGGGTAGGAAGGGTGGCCAAAGATGCGGACGAGGCCATTCTCCGTCAGCGGGCAACTAGCCCAGCCCTGCGTCTGGACGGAGCGAAACCAAAGGCTCGCGGCATCGTGGAACTCGTGGGCGGGATCGCAGAGGGCCACGAGCACGCTAACGTCGAGCAGGTGCATCGTTCAGAGCGCCAATTCCTCGCGGAGGCGGTCCACCATCTCCCGCGTGACCTTCCGCGGACGCCCACTCCGGGGCCGGCGGAGGACCGGGAGCCCGTGCCGGCCAGTCTCGGCCACCGCGGCTTCCGCGGGCCGCAACACAGTGGCGGCGGCATCCCCGGCGACCTCGCCCGTGACGTGCCGCAGTCCCTCGATCACCAGCTCCCGCAGGGTGGTGTCACGCTGGGCGGCGAGCACCTTGACGCGGCGGAGCAGCGGGTCGGGAAGCTCGATGGTGGTCTTCACCCGTACATAAATATGGGTGTACGGGCCGACGTCAAGGGAATGGCTGGCGGGGAACCTCAGACCCACTTCTCATCGAGGGAGCGGCAGAGTCGGGGGAAGGCGGCCCGCCCACTTGAACCGGTCGATCTCCTCCGGGGTGGTGGTGAAACCAAGTCGGGCGCGGAATTGCCGGATCTCGGCCTGCAGCGGGGCGAGGTCTAATCTCCGGGCAGGGGCTGAGCCAGCGTGAGGTTGAAAGGAGTCCTGCACCGCGCTCGAGGCGCCAGGAAACCCTCGCCCAGCCGAGGACCTACTGTGGGCTGGACCGCCCGCGGCTTGGTGTAGCTGGGGCGCGTCGCCCCGGTCAGCACTGACGAACGGCCTCTTTTTGCCTCTCCCCCAGAGGGGAATCGCTTCGCGGACGGGCACCCTTGACCTGTCGAACCGGGGCGACGCGCCCCGGCTACACCAAGCCACTGGCAGCCGAGGATGCGCCCCGCTCCGCCCGCAGGTGCGCCAGCAGGCGCGCGGTGCCGGCCGCCATCGACAGGCTTGGCTCGTAACCCAGATCCCGCCGCGCCGCGCCCGGATCGAACCAGTGGTCCTTCGCCAGCTCCGCCGCCACGAAACGCGTCACCGGCGGCTCCCCCGCCAGCCCGAACGCCCGCCACCACGCCTCCGCCACCGCCCCGGCCACCCACGCCACCCCCAGCGGCACCCGGCGGGTCACCGGCGGCAGCTCCAGGCCCCGCAACAGTCCATTAATCCAGTCCCACAGGACCACCGGCTCCGCATTGGTGATGAAGTACGCCCGGCCCCCCGGATCCCGGCCCGCCGCCGTCGCGCCACGCCCGGCGGCCAAGGCGGCCTCGGCCAACAGGTGCGCGTCCACCGCGTTGTCCACGTGCACCATATCCACCCGGTTGCGGCCGGAGCCGACGATCCGCAGCCGCCCCGCGCGGGCCCGCTGGAGCACCCGCGGCACCAGATGCGGGTCGCCCTCGCCCCAGATCAGATGCGGCCGCAACGCCACGGTCCGCAGCGCAGCGCCGTGCGCGGCCAACACCATCCGCTCCGCGGCAGCCTTGGTCAGGGGATAGGGACTCGGACACGCCGTGGTCAGCGGCAGGGACTCATCCGCGCCGGCCAGATCGCGCCCATTGTAGACCACACTCGGGCTGCTGGTATGAACGACCCGCGCTACCCCCTGCGCTCGGCAGGCGGCCAGCAGCGCCTGCGTACCCGCAACATTGGTGCGATGAAACTCGGCCTTCGGGCCCCACACGCCCACCCGCGCCGCCACGTGAAACACCGTCTCCACTCGCGCACACGCGGCCGCCAAGGCCGGCGCATCGTGCAACGAAGCCGTGAGCACGGGCACCCCCAAGGCCGCCAGCCCCGGATCTGGCCGCCGCGCCAACACCCGCACGGGGCGCCCTGCCGCGTGCAGACGTAGCACGAGCTTGCGCCCGAGAAAGCCGGTGCCGCCGGTGACTAGCACCGGACCCGTGGGCGAAGGGGGCAGGGTTACCGTCATCGTTCAGTCGGCCGCCTCGGCGGAAGGATAACTCCGGGCCGTGGCTGCCCAGCGGGCGAGGGCGAGACGGTGGATCTTGGCGTTGTGGCGTACATCGACCGGAAAGCGCGGATGAAACAGGAAGGTCCGAATCTCCCGGGTCACGGGATGCGCGGCCGCCAAGGTGCGGAGTTCCGCCGCCAACGCTTCCGCCGCGGCAGCCCCAAGGTTTGCCTCCACCACCAAGGCGGGCCGTTGCCGCGGGCGTTCGCCCAAGCCAACTAAAGCGCAACGGGCCACGGCAGGGTGGCGGCGAAACACTTGCTCGCACGGCTCGGGAAAGAGCGTTCCCGCGGGCGTCTCCACCCGCTCCACCTGCCGACCGCAGAACCACAGGCGGCCCTCGGCGTCCAGATACCCGCAATCCCCGAGGCGGTGCCAGGTGCGGTCGCCCGCCACGATCTTGGCCCGCGCGGTGGCCTCCGGCGCTGCGTCATAGGCCTTGGTGACCACGGGGCCAGTGGCGACGATCTCCCCGATTTTCCCCGGGGGCAGCGGGCGTTCCAACGCTTCCGGCGGCAGCGGGCCATCCGCGGCAGCAATGATCTTAACGGCGATGCCCGGTAACGCCCGCCCGACGCAGGCGCCGCCCGCGGGTGGGGTCGCCAAGGCCGCCACCTCCTCTTGCGCGATGCTGGTGAGCGGCAGGGCCTCCGTGGCCCCGTAAGGGCTCTGCAGCCGGCCGCGGGGCAAGAAGCGCGGCGCGGCCGCCCAGAGGTCCGCCGGCACCGCGGCGCCGGCACACAAGACCCGCCGCAGGCTGGGTAAGGTGACCTTTGCCTCCTGACAATGGCGCGCGATGCGGCGCCAGAGGGTGGGGGAGCCGAAGGAGTTCGTCACCTGCTCCTGCTGGATCGCCTGGACGATCCGCTCCGGGGCAAAGGCAGCCGGGCGGCGCGGATCCAGCTCCGGGACGACCGTGGTCATCCCGAGGGCCGGGTTGAACAGCGCGAAGATGGGCAACAGCGGCAGGTCGATCTCGCCGGGGGTGATGCCGTAGGCCTGCCGGATCAGGTCCACCTGAGCCGCGAACATCCCGTGTTCGTAGCAGACGCCCTTGGGCGCGCCGGTGGAGCCGGAGGTGAACAGAATGGCCGCCAGATCCTCGGGGCGGGCCTGCCACGACGGCCGGGGCACCGGGGGCGCCACTCCGGGGCCAGTCAGCCGGGCCGTGAGCGAACCCCGCGCGAGGATGCGGGAACCCACGGAGCGGAAGGCCCCCCGGAACAGGTGGCTGAGGAGCAGGGCCAGCGGGATCCCCACCAGGCGCCGCGGCTGCGAGCGGGCGACGCAGGCCAGGAAGGCGGCGCGGCCCATCCCGGGATCAATCACCACCGGGACAGCGCCCAGTTGGAAAAGCGCGAATACCGAAGCGATCAACGGCAGCCCGGGCGGCACCATCACCAACGTGCGGTCCCCCGGGGCGGTGCCCGCCGCCTCCAGGCGCGCCCGCCAGGCGGCGACCTCGGCGCGTAGTTCGGCGAAGGAGAGCGTGAGGTAATCGATGTCGCCCGCGCGCGTACTGCCCCGCGGCACCTTGAGCGCGGCGGCCTGCGGCCGGGCCTCGGCGGCCCGGTCCAGGTGTTGCACGATGTTCGCGCTGGGGGGCGTCATCCGGCCGTCGAGCCTGCGCGCGGGAGGTGACCGGGCAACATAAACGCTCGCCGTACTTTGTCGCTCATATGTCACCCGCACGCTGCGGAAACGTAATGGTGAACCAGCACCGTGCGGAACGTGAAATCCCGCCGGCTACCCGCGCCTCTTCGGAGCGCCCTCTGCCTCACCGCGTCCGTCCTGACCCTCGCCGCCGGGGATACCGCCGGCTCCGCCGCGTGGCGCCTCCATGCCTCCCGCGCGGCGCAGGCCCTCGCCCAGGCCGGGCAGACGACCAGCGAACTTTCCGGCGGCTCGGCGGAGGTACCGGAGCTGCGGTTCAGCGATTTCTTCAGCCAGGCGGCCGGGGATCGGGGCCTCGAGCTTTCCGCTCGCCTGCGCGCGCTGGACGGCCAGCGAATCCGCATCGCCGGCTTCATGACCCGGGAACAGCAGCGGAGCGAGGGCGTGTTCCTCCTTACCCCGTGGCCGACTCAAGTTTCCAACGACGGCTTCTGCCTGATCGACGACCTGCCGCCGGCCACCCTGCACGTGCTAGCTCCGGGTCGCTCGGCCGGGGGGCGGATTCCGTACCGCCCGGGTCGGCTCATGCTGACGGGCATCCTTGAAATCGGACACGCCGTTACCCCGGACGGGCGCAATTCCTTCGCGCGCCTTCGTTTGGAGGAGGATCCCGCCGCTCCGGCCTCCGCGGCCGCCTCCCCCTGACAGAACTTACTTTCCTCCGATGAACCAACCCAGCCTGTTTGCCCTTCGGCGCCTGCTTTGCGGCGCCACCGGGGTGTTGCTCGGTGGCCTTACGGCCCTCGACGCGGCGCCCTCCATCTCCCGCCTGACGCCCCCGAGCGGCTTGTTCTCTTTCGGCGATCCCAATCCGCCGATCATCTCGCGCTTCATCCCCAACCAGCGGTTTGACCTGCAGGCGACGGTGCGCCCGGACGCCGGCCAAACGATCGTCGGGGTGGAGTTTCTGGTGAACGGCTCGCCCGTCGGCGGCTCCGTCTCCCTCGCTGCGGCCACCGTCCCCGGCCTGCCGGCGGGCACTACGCTCGGCACGCGTCGCGCCTTCAGCGTGGCGACGCCCGGAACCCATCTGCTCACGGTCCGCGCCACCCAGAGTGACGGCGCGATCGTCACCGCCCAAGGGAATTTCGACGTCGTGGCCCTCCCGGGCGCCGCCAACCTCGCCAAGGCGCGCAACGTGATCTTCCTCATCGGCGATGGCATGGGCATCGCCCACCGCACGGCCGCCCGCATCATGCTGAACGGCGTCTCTCAGGGGAAGTCCCTGGCCCCGCTGGCGATGGACCAGTTTCCCGTCACCGGCCTGCTCCAGACGGCCTCCCTGAACTCCATCGTCACCGATTCGTCCCCGGGTGCCGCCATTTATGCGAACGGCAATAAGGCCAATAACAACCAGCAGGGGGTGTTCCCGGATGACACCACGGACAATTTCGACAATCCCCGCGTTGAACTCATCGGTGAGTACCTTGCGCGGACCATGGGCAAGTCCCTCGGCATCGTGACGACGTCCGATGTCTTTGATGCGACCCCCGGCGCCTTCGGCACCCATACCGCCAACCGCGGCGCAGGCACGGGCATCTGCGACCAGTACCTTGACGAGACCGCCAGCCGCGGCGGGCTGCGCGTCCTCCTCGGCGGTGGCCGCAAGTGGTTCCTGCCCAACACGACCCCTGGTTCGGCGCGCAGCGCAGCCAACGACTACGTTCTACCGGCAGAGCTCGCGACCGGTTGGGGCGTGCCCCGGGGTGCCTCGGATCCGGCGCGAGACCTCCTGGCGGATTTCCAGGCGGCCGGCTTCACCTACACGGCCAATGCCACCCAGCTCCGCGCCCTCCCGGCGAACACCGACCGCCTGCTCGGCCTCTACAGCCTCTCCAACATGAACGTGGCGCTCGACAAGATCGCCAAGCGGCGCGGCCAGAGCACGGTGGTCGACGACTACGGCTTCCCGGACCAGCCGATGCTGGACGAGATGACCTCGGCCGCGCTGCAAGTCCTCAGCCGCAATCCCAATGGCTTCGTTCTGATGGTCGAGGCCGCTTCCATCGACAAGCAGGCCCACAACATGGACACGGAGCGCTGGATCCTCGACACGATCGAGTTCGACCGCGCGACCGAACGCGTCCGCCAGTTCGTGATCCGCAATCCGGATACCCTTGCGCTCATCACCGCCGACCACGAGTGCGCCGGCGTGAACATCATCGGCGCGTCGACCGTGACCGACGCCAGCCTCCGGCAGCGGGCCGCCGCCAACGGTGGCGCGGCGCAGCTCCGCGACAGCGTGGTCGGGGTTTATGAGGCGGCTGGGTTCCCTTATTACAAGATCATGGCCGACGGGTATCCGGAGAGCACGGACGTCGACCGCCGGATGCTGATCGGCTATGCCGGCAACTCGGACCGCAACGAGGACTGGCTGACCAACGACCGGCCGATCCGTGATTCCCAGCAGCCTTTCAACGGTCAGGCGCCTCTGAACACCTATCCGTCCAATCCGCTGGCCCGGGATACGACGGGGGGATTCCGCATCACCGGCCAGGTTCCCGGCTCGAGCGCGGTGCATACGGCCTCCGATATTCCCCTCTCCGCGATGGGAGCCGGGGCGGGCTTGTTCACGGGCAGCATGGACAATACCGATGTTTTCTTCCGCGCGATGCAGGCCGTGCTGACCGGCGCGCCGATCGCCGTTGAGGCGCCTGGCGTCGGCCAGCGCACCGCCAGCGACCGCCTGACCAACCTGTCGAGCCGCGCCTTCGTGGGCGGCAACGATGCTCAGCTGATCGGGGGCTTCGTGGTCACCGGCTCGCGCCCCCGCCAGTTGCTGATCCGCGCCGTCGGGCCGGGCCTGGCTGGGTTCGGCGTCACCAATGCCTTGGCTGATCCCCTCCTCACGGTGGTCAATGCGGCCGGCACACCGCTGGCGGCGAATGACTCCTGGTCGACGGACGCCGGCGCGGCCGCGGTCCAGAACGCGATGGCGCAAGTTGGCGCCTTCGCCTTGGCGGTCGGTAGCCGCGATGCCGCCCTCGTGGCGACCCTTAGCCCGGGACAATATAGCGCGCGGGTGACGGGAGTGGGTGGAGCCACCGGCACCGCCCTGCTCGAAGTCTACGAGTTGCCCTGAGTTGGACCGTTGAAAACGCAGCGCCGCCCGAAACTTCGGGCGGCGCTGCTGCTTTTCGGACGCCCGGACCGCTGCCTGCGGACCGCGGCGGGGCAATCGCGGATCGGCTGGCGAAGCGATGAGTTTGGTGTAGCCGGGGCGCGTCGCCCCGGTCCGCACCAACGAACCTAATGCTCCTCCTTCGCCGCCGGCAGAGCGGCCCCGCCTCAATAATCGTTGAAGGTCAGCAGGCCCCAGAAGAGGGAGACCTTGCGGCCGGAGGGGCCATTCTTACCGACGAGCGCCGCGGTGTTGGTGTTCACCGTCGCGGGAGTGACCGGCTGGAAGGAGTCCGAGGCCATGACGACGGCCCCGCCGAGCAGGTTCGTCTCCTTGCCGCCGGTGGCGGTGGTGCGGGTGGCGCAGCCGGAACTCAGGAGGGTGGCGGCGGCGAGGGCGGCGAGGACGAGGGGCTTTTTCATGGCGCGCGGGAAAAGGACGCTGGTTCCCGGGGGGAAGTTTCGCAAGCGAAGGATTCGTCGGCTCAGGAGGCGACCTTCAGCGAGGGTTGATCGCGGAGCAGGTTGGCCTGCCAGGGCAGGAGCAACTCGGTCAACTGGCGGGGATCACGCGCGATCCGGCCGAGTTGGGCGCGGTTCGCGATCAGGGTGGCCTCGATCCGCAACTGCTGCGCAATGCGGTCGCGGTCCGCCTTGATGCGGTCCTGCAGCTCGACCTGCGCCTGAGTCAGGGAAACGTGGTTCGGATCGCGGCCGGGACGGCGGGGGAGGGTCTGGGGATCGCGCTCGAAACCGGCTTGGAGGGCGGCCGAAAGAGAGGAGATCAAGCGCTCGTGGCGCTTCCCGAGGTGAACTTGGGCCAGAATGGCGGGCTCGCTCTCGCCGGCCTCGGCGGCCTCGGCAATTTTGAGGAGGAGAGCGTTGCCGCAGACCTTGAACGGCGGGGTATCGAGACGGCGCGCCTGCTGTTCCCGCCAATGCCAAATCGCGTGCAAGACCGTGAGCCCAGGGCCGCGCAGGCGCTCGCTGCGGCCAATCCGCCAGTCGTGCTCGGTTGCCGGAGCGAAGCCCTCGGCGCCGGACGCGAGCTGGGCCCGGCACTGCTGCTCCAGCCAGTCGAGCCGGCCCAGTTTCTTGAGCTCACGGGTGAGGATGTCGCGCAGCGCCGGCAGATGCCAGACGTCGAGCGCGGCGTAATCGAGCAGCTTGCGGGTGATGGGACGGCGCGACCAGTTGGCCTTCTGGCCGTCCTTGTCGAGGGCCACGCCGAAGTGCTGTTCCAGCAGCGAGGCGAGGCCGAAGCGTTCGCGGCCCAGCAGTTGGGCGGCCAGCATCGTGTCGAAAAGGCTGCGGGGCTGAAAGCCGCAGAGGTCGTGGAGGAGCCGCAGATCGAAGTCGCTCCCGTGCATCACCAGATGCTTATCGGCCAGCGCCTCCCAGAGCGGACTCAGGGAGAGCCCGGGGGCGAGCACATCGACGAGGAATACATCCTGCCCGACGAGGAACTGCAGCAGGCAGACCCGCGTCTTGTAGTGGTACATATTGTCCGCCTCGGTATCGAGGGAGATCTCGTCCACGCGGGCGAGCGCCGTCAGTAACGGGCCGAGCGAACCCGGCTGGTCGAGCAGCAGGTACGAGGCAGGGCGGGGGGTGTGGGGAGTGGCCGGGGCACCGAACAGACGGCGCAAAGGCGACGGCAGGAGGCGGGAAATCATCTGGACTGGGCGGCCTTATCCCACGCCAAGAGGAAGGCTTCAATCAACAATGGGAGATCCTCGTGATAGCCCCCCTCCAGCACCGCCGCGGCCGGCCGACCCGTCTCTCCGAGCCAAGTCCCGAGCGTCGCAAAGTCCTCGCGCTCCAGCATCATAGAGGTGAGCGGATCCTTCGCGTAGGCGTCAAAGCCGGCGGAGACGAGGATCAGGTCCGGGCGGAAGGCCACCACGGCGTCGAGGGAAGCGCGCAAGGCGGCCATATGCTCGGGCCGCGGCGTATGGGGAGCGACGGGCCAATTGCGGACATTGGGGCGGAGGTCCTTGGTGCCCGTGCCGGGATAACCGGGGAACTGGTGGACCGACGCGAAGAAGAGGTCCTCTCGGCCGTGGAGAATCACTTCCGTGCCGTTGCCGTGGTGGGCGTCGAAATCCCAGACCGCGACGCGGGCGGCCCTAAACCGCCGCTGGGCAACCAGAGCGGCGATCGCGACCTGGTTGAGGTAACAGAAGCCCATCGCGCGGTTGTCGGTCGCGTGGTGGCCGGGCGGGCGCATCAGCGAAAAGACCGGCGCGGCCGGGCCTTGGCTGAGGGCGTGTTCCGCGGCCTCGATGGCGGCAGCGACCGCCCGGCGGGCGTGTTCGCCGATGCGGGGGAACCAAGGGGTATCGGCGTCGAAGTCCCGTCCTGCCTCCAGGGAGCGCACGAGAGAATCAACGTGGGCGAGCTGGAGCGCCGAGTCCGTCGCGGTGCCCGGGCCAGGTTCGCGCCAGAGCCAACCGGGTTGCGCCCGGCGGAGGTGGTCGACCGAGCGGAGGACGCGGGCCGGCTGCTCGGGGCGCTGGGCGGAGCCGTATTCGGCGCAGCGCGGATCATGGAACAGGAGCATCGGGCGGCACGCTAAGCGGAGCCCGCGGGCGAAGCCAAGCCGCGGGTCATTCCGGTGGCGACAAGGCCCGGCCGAACGGACATAGGGGGGAGGATGAAGGTGATCGTGCTATGTTCCGGGGGGATGGACAGCGTGACGGCGCTGCATTGGGCCGTGCGGGAGCACACCGTCGTGGCGGCGCTGAGCTGCGACTACGGGGCGAAACACAATGCGCGGGAGTTACCTTACGCGGCCGAGCAGGCGCGGCGGCTCGGGGTGCGGCACGAGGTGGCGGCGCTCGATTTTCTGCCCCGGCTGTTCACCTCGGCGTTGCTGCAAGGCGGGGCGGAGATCCCGGAGGGGCACTATGCGGATGCGACGATGCGGCAGACCGTGGTGCCGTTCCGGAACGCGATTTTGCTGTCGGTGGCGTGCGGGTTCGCGGAGAGCGCGGGGGCGGAGGGCCTGGTGATCGCGGCCCACGGGGGCGACCACGCGATCTATCCGGATTGCCGGCAGGAGTTCATGCGGGCCATGGGTGAGACAATGCGGCTGGGGACGTACGCGGGGATCGCGCTGCTGCGGCCGTTCATTGCGTTGGATAAGGGCGCGATCGCGGCCTTAGGCGGGCAGCTGGGGGTCGATTTCGGGCGCACCTGGTCGTGTTACCAGGGGCGGGAAATCCATTGCGGCCGGTGCGGGACGTGCGTCGAGCGGCGCGAGGCCTTCGCGCAGGCGGGCCTGCCGGATCCGACGCGTTACGAGGCCGAGCCGCCGCTGCCGCCCAAGCCGGCGGGGTAGCGGTGATCGGTGTAGCCGGGGCGCGCCGCCCCGGCCAAATGGAACGACGCGACGACGCGCAGCGCGATCACGGCGGCGCAGCAGGATGGCTCTGCGGACGGCGTTACAGTCTGCACCTACCGGGGCAAAGTGCCCCGGCTACATCGATCCGATGGCGGACGAAAAGCCATTCGGATGGGAGCGGGGTCTGGTGTAGCTGGGGCGCGCCGCCCCGGCGGACAAGGACGCAGCGCAGAGGGCGGAGCAATCCCCTCAGCGTTGCGGGATGGCTGCGCCGGAGGCGCGGCGTTCGGCGATGACCGGGGCAACGTGCCCCGGCTACAC
Organism: Opitutaceae bacterium; assembly: GCA_044370095.1. Classification (GTDB taxonomy): domain Bacteria; phylum Verrucomicrobiota; class Verrucomicrobiia; order Opitutales; family Opitutaceae; genus ER46. The sequence goes on from JBILWD010000069.1 coordinate 12,686, forward strand.
CAAACCTAGGCACCCGGCCCAAGCCCGATCACTCGTACCGGGCGGCGCGGCCGAGGTAGTTCAGCATCCAGATTTCCTTCCAGACCCGGTAACGCCCCGCCGCCGTGAACTTACCCTCGTCCTCCCGCTGGCCCTGCGGGTGAAGGAAACCGAGCTCCGTGTTCAACTGGTCCAGCTCGCGCTGCGCCGCATTGAGGTCCGCCAATGGCTCCACCTCGAACCGCACCGGCGTCACGCCAGCCCGCTCCATCCGCCGCCGATGCCGCGCCAGCAGCGCCGGCAGGGAACGCCGCCACGGCAGCCGCTCCACAAACCAATTTTCCGGAAAGAAGCCCGCAAAAGGGATATGGAGGTTATCCGTCAGGTACCGCCGCCCATCCTCCGTGACGGAGGTGACCGCGTAGCAGGCCGTGATGCCGCCGGACGCCTGCGGCAGGAACGTCGCCTGCACCCGGAGCGTGCCGGAGCCGTCCTGGTACACGGAAGTTCGCAGGTGCAGCCCCTCGGCCAGCTCCGCCTTCATCGCCTGCACCTGCCGGAAGCCCTGGGCGCGGAGCCATTCCCGGTGGCGCAGCAGGCGGCGCTGCACCGGCCATTCGTCGCCCGCCAGGTTCACCGCATAGCGCGGGAATAGCGGCAGCGCGCTGCGGCTGTGCAGGCTGATCGCCAGCCAGTCGTGCAGCGACACCACCAGGAACCAGATCAGGAAGAACGCGATGGCCAAGG
>JBILWD010000307.1:0-4504 GCA_044370095.1 Opitutaceae bacterium
TGGGATCGGGGCGTGCCGATGGAGTGCATCGCCGCGGACCTGTGGCGGTTGAACCTTGGGGAATCCGCCCGCGGGTACACGTTCAAGGTGCTGGTCAACGACCTCACTTGGAACAGCGGTCCCGATTACACGGTGGCCAGCGGCGGGGTGGTGAACCTCACCCCGACGTTCCCGTAACCCGGCGCGGTCACTCCGCCGGATCCGGATTGAGCGCCACGAGGCGTTCCCGGACCTGCACGATGGCTTCGTCCCGGTCCGCCAAGGCGGTCGCCGGGATGATCTCGCACCGCATCCGCACGCGGGAGAACGGCCGGGGCACGCAGAACCGGTCCCAGCTCCCGAGGCGCCACGCGGCCGTGAACTCCGCCCCGACCAGCAGCAGCGGAGCGCGGGTCCGCCGCGCCACGATGATGGCCCCCGGCTTGAACTCATAGCAGGGTCCGCGGGGCCCGTCCGGCGTGATGCCGACGTCGTGGCCCGCCCGCAGGGTGTCGACCAGGGCGGTGGCGGCCTCGCGCCCGAGGCGGCTGCTGGAACCGCGGACCGTGCGCAGGCCGGCGAGGGCGAAGAAGGCCGTGAGCCAGGCCCCATCCTGGCTGGCGCTCACGAGCGCATAGGCGGGACGGCCCACACGGAAGCGGCGGACGATCTCGGCGGCGAGAAAGAGCCGGTTGTGCCAGAGGATGATCGCCACCGGCTCGTCGCGCTTGGTGTAGCGGTCCCAGTCCTCCGTGGTAACCTCGAAACGGAGGGAACGGCCCCACAGGCGCAGGAGTAAACCGGCGGGCCAGAGCAGCGCCCGCCGCCAGCCGGCCACCTCGTGGACCGACGGGGGGGCGACAGCGGAGGCGGGATTGGGAGAGGGTGGATTCAGCGCGGGCTTTGTCGGGGAAACGACGCCGGGCGCCAAGCGAAACCCTCATCCCCGCGGCCCGGCGTTGACCCCGGCGCGGCCGGAGCCCAACTGGCGGGAATGTCCCCCGCGTTCCCGCCCTGTCCCCACCTGCCGGCCGCGCGGCCGGGCCTGGACTGGCGCAGCCTGCACCGGCATCGTGCGGCAGACCGCGGGGCGGGGTTTTACCGCGACTGCCTCGAGTACGGCCAAGCCCTCTGGCAACGGGAACTGCCGGCGCGGGCCCTCCTCTGCCTCGACCGCGCCTTCGGGGCCGAATTGGACGGCACGGAGCCGATATTGCGGGACTATCCGCTCCCGTATGCGGCGACGGCCTGGATGGTCCGGGGCGCGCCCCCGGGAATCTTCATCGGCAACCCGCGCGTGCACTTCCAGCACTACGCGGACCGGATGAACGAGCCCCGGCGGGACCAGCGGCGCTGGCGCGCGTGGGCCTGCTGGGCGTTGGTGCGCCGGGCGCGCCCGGAGTGGCCCGGCGATCCCCGGCACGCGGTGGTTGAACCCTCCGAGGCGGCGATCGCCGCGGGCCTGCGCGAGACCGGGCTGCCCGGCGAGGAGGCCCTTTGGCGGACCTGCCTCGCGGCGGCCGGCTAGCGGCCGAGCAGCCCCTCGAGCCCGGCGCGCGCCGCGGTCCCGGCAAGCACCTTCCAAAGCGAGGTGTTCACGCGCGACACGGTGCCGTTGACGGTGAAGGGCACGGCCATCGGGTAGTACCCGCGTTCGTCCTCCTGCCCGGAAAGCGCGCGGGCCTCGTTCAGCAGCCGGGCCATGTAGTCCTTGCCGGCCAGCCGGAACTCGAGCTCGAAGGGCCACTCGTCGAACGGCACCCCCTCGCGGTAGGTCATCGTGCCGCGCCCGGTCAGGCGCTTCGTCGGCGAGAGGAACTCGATCGCCGTCGTCCGGAAGTTCAGGGCGGCATCGCGTTCCACCTTCACGCTGAAACTATCGAACTTCATTTCCTCCAGTTCCCGGCCGAGTTGCCCCAGGGCCATCGTGTTGCCGGAGCCGGTCAGCGCGCCTGCCAGCCCGAGCAGGGCGGAGGCGGTGCCCACGCTCTGGGACTTCTGCCCCAGCGCGCGCAGGATCCCGGGACCGCCCGTCACCTCGAATTGCCCGAAGGTCCGCGTCAGGGTGTCGGGCACGGTCGCGCCGCGGCCGGTGACCTTGGCGGCGACCTTGACCGTGCTCTCGAGCAGGGGCTTCTCCCCGGGGTTGGCCGCCCGCAGCAGCTCGCCGAGGGCGACGCCCGCGACGTCGACCTGGCCGGTCAGCGCGTAAGGTTGCGCCTGCGTCGGCGTGTAGGTCAGGGCCCCGCTCAGGCCAAAGGGCTGGTCGCGGAAGCTGCCTTGCAGGTTATCGAGCGCGAGCCGCGACTCGGTCAGGGTAACCGTGCCGCGGATACCACGTCCGGTGTAATCGCGGCCGTAGAGGACCCGCTTGAGGTCCAGTTCCACGCGTCCCTGGAGGCCTTTCCACGGGGGTGACTGATCGGGGATGGCCGCCGCTGGGGTCGGTCGCGCGGCCGCGGGCCGGCCCGAGCCCGACGTTCCGGCGCGGGCCGGCGCGGTGGAAGTGGCGGGAGCGGCGGGAGCCAAGGCAGCGAAGGCCTGGAGGTCGTCCACCACGAGGTTGGCGCTGGTGGCGCGGAAGGCGAAGGTGCGGGGACGATTCGCGGCGGCCGCGCTCACGGAGCCCTCCAAGGCCAAGTCCGATTTGCGCCCGGCGGTGGTGACGCTGAGGGGCAGCGAAAAGGTCGCGGAACCATCCGCCTTGGCGGAGGCGGTGAGGGCGAGGTCCGCGTCGCCGAGCGCCGGTGCCCCCCGGAGGCCCAGGCCGCGGGTCGTAAGGGTGAGCTTGGCCGCGAGGGCGTCGCCGACCTTGAACGTGGTGTCGAAGGTCGTGCGGATGCGCCCCTGCGCCAGCGGGAGGAGGGCGGCGAGGGCGGGTTGGCGGAAGAGCAGGGCTTCGGCCTGCAGGGCACCCTTGACCTTGCCGGCGGGCTTGGGACCGGGAGTCAGTTCGCCCTCGGCGTCCAGCTGCAGGAGGGACTCCTCGCCTTGCCGCGCCTCCAGCTTCCGGACGGCAAAGCTCACGCTGCTCTCCCGCCGCGTGGCGGTGGCGTCGAGGGTGAGGTCCAGATTGTTCACCTGGGGCTTCTGCTCGAGGGCCACCGTGGCGCCGCGGAGGGTGAGGGGAGCGGTGGTGTTGAGGGTGGCGGAGCCATCCGCGGCCCAGGCTACGGTCAGGGTTGCGCCGCTGAGCGTGCCGGAGAGCTGGCTGGCCGGAAGGTAGGCTCCGGCCCAGGCGAGCGGAATCTCCCCCAGTTCCAGACGCGCCGCCGGGGCGGTCGCATCCCGGGCGGCCCAGCGCTTGGCCTGCAGATCACCTTGGACGGGCTGCAGCAGGGTCGCCGCCGTGAGGAGCGCCCCGCCGGCCCGGTTCACCCTCACCGCGGCCTGCGTCACGGAGAGGCTCTGCCCCTCGTGGCGGCCGCCCAGGCTGACCTTAGCTTCCAGGGCACCCGGATCAAAGGCGAGGAAGGGACGCAGCAACGCGGCCACCCGCGCGTCCAACTGCGCTTCGAAGGTGGTCGCCGGCCGCGCGCTCAGCGGGCCGCTCTCCGCCCGAAGGACCCCGGTCACGGAGTCGCCGCTCGGCAGGGCCAGCCGCAGTTCGCTCAACTCGGCCCGGACGCGGTCCTGAGCATAGTCGACTTTGGGCCGGACGGAGAGCGTGAGCCCTTCGACGAGCGCCTTGCCGGCGGCGTCGCGGATCGTCACCGCCTGCAATTGCAGGGGTGCGGCGCCCTCCAGGCGGATGCGGCTGCCGTCGGGCTCGCCCATCGCGGAAAGCTGCAGGGAAAGGGTACCGCCGCCGACTTGGAGCGAAGGCAGGAGCGGCTGCGCCCAGGCGAGGGGAACGGCGTCCAGCGTCAGCCGCGCCGCCTCGGCCTGCGCGTTGGCGAGCGTGAGCTTCCGGTCCGTCAGCCGGTAGGTGGCAGCCTGGGTCAATTGGAGCCGCGCGAACCGCCGGCCGCCGGCCTCGCTCACGTCGACGTCAAAGGCCTTCAGCTGCGCGGCATTGTCCTCGAGCCCGAGATCAAAGCCTGCCGCGACCTGGATGGACCCGATGCCGGCCAGCGTGGGCGAGATCTGGTTGAGCCGGGACACCGCGGCTTGGAGGCGCCCGGTCGTCGATCCGGCGGTGCCGTCCGGCCGGACGGAGAACGTGCCCTTGCCGGTGGCCGCGACCTCGGGGAGGCCGAAGCCCGCGAGCAGCGCCGCGAGTTGTTCGCTGCGGAGGGCCACCTCCCAGGTGCCGGCGATGGCGGCCTGCGGGGGGACGAAGGCGGCCTGGGCTTGGAGGAGGGTTTCCGCCTGGGCGCCCCGGATCAGGCCGAGGCGCGCGGTGTAGCTCTCCTGGCCCCGGTCGTCGCGCGTGGCTTTGACACCAAGGGTGAGCTGATCCGCCGGGAGGGAGGGTCCGAGTGCGGCGAGGACGGCCTCGACTCCGGCGGCCCGCGGCACCCGGTCGGCGCCGATGGCCAGGGTGGCCGTCCCGGTCGAACGCAGCCCGCGGAGGGCGGCGTTG
>JBILWD010000070.1:0-13344 GCA_044370095.1 Opitutaceae bacterium
CGTCACCGATTCCGCCGGCACCACCGCTGAGTCCGCCTCCGTCAATGTCACGGTCGGGCAGTCTTCATCGGCCTTTGTTGCCGTTACGAGCCCCGTTCCGGGCGCCGTCGTCACCGTCGGTGTGCCCGCAGATGTGACGGCCACGGCCACCGCGCCCACGGCGGGAGCCATCGTCAGTCAGGTGCAGTTCCTCGCCGGCACCTCGGTGATCGGCACGGTCACGACCCCGGTGGGTGGGGTGTACTCGGTCAAGTGGACCCCAACGGCGGGCAACACCACGCTCACCGCTCGCGTGACCGACACCCTGGGCGGAACCGCCACCTCCTCTGGCGTGACTGTCACCGGTGTGGTGGCGACGAGTGTCTCGCTCACCGCACCCGCCAATAACTCCGCCGCCGTAGTCGGAACTGCGGTGAACCTCACGGCCTCTGCCGCGGCCACCGCGGGGGCGATTATCACCCAAGTCGAGTTTCTCGCCGGGGGCGTGCCGGTTGGGACGCTGACCACCGCACCGTTTACCCTAGCTTGGACGCCCGCCGCCTCGGGTCCCACGGCCGTGACCGCTCGTGCGACCGATTCGTTCGGTAACGTGGTCACCTCCGCTGCCATCAACGTCACGGTCAACCCCGCTCCGCCGACGATCGTTATCACCAGCCCCACCCCGGGCAACCAGCTGAACGCCGGTACGCCGGTGCCGATTACGGCGACGGTCAACCCCGGTTCCGCCGGAGCGGTCATCACCCGGGTGCAGTTCCTCGCGGGTAGCACGGTCGTCTCCACGGTCGCCGGCGATCCTACCATTACGACTTACACGGGGACTTGGACCCCGGCCTCCGCCGGCGACTTCAACCTCAGCGCCCGCGTCACCGACGCCAACGGTACGGTGGTCACCTCGGCCACCGTTAACGTCACGGTGATCACCGTGAGCACCCAGGTCGTCATCACCAGTCCGACCGCGGGTGGTGCTCAGGTAGGCACCCCGCTCGTCTTCAGCGCGAACGTCGACGCTGCCCCCGGGGTCACGATCACCCAAGTGCAGTTCCTCGCCGGTTCCACGGTGGTCGCGACGGTGCCTGGTAATGCGGCCGCGACCAGCTACAGCACCACCTGGACCCCCACCGCCGCCGGTTCCTACAACCTTACGGTACGGACCACGGATTCGAACGGGGTCGTCCGCAACTCGGCCGCGGTCCAAATCGTGGCCCAAGCCACGACGGTCAGCCTCTCGCTGCTGCCCAATAACACCAGCATCGCAGTGAACTCCTCGCGGATGATCAGCGCCAGCGCCTCGGCGCCCGCGGGCGTCGCCTCGGTGGAGTTCTACTACGTGGGGGCCTCCGGCATTACCCTGATCGGCACGGACACCGCCCCGCCGTACAACATCCTCTTTACCGCGCCCAACGAGCCCGGGCGCCGGGTGCTGCGGGCCCGGGCCTACGACATCCTGGGCCAGTCGGTGGATTCGGCTGACTTCACGATCAACCTCACCGGACAGATCGGGGAACCGCCGGTGCTCGGCATCCTCACCCCGGTCAGCGGCGCCTTTGTCGCCGCCAACAACACCACGACCATCTCCGGTACGGCGACCGACGCCGACGGCTCGATCAGTAGCATCCAAGTGTTCGTTAATGGCACCACCGCCGGCCTCGGCGGCGCGGGCGTCACCGGTGTCACCAACGGGGTCTGGTCCGTCAGTTGGACGCCCACTTCCTCAGGCGTCGCCTCGATTTCCGCTATCGCCACCGACAATGCGGGTAATTCTGTCGCCGCGCCCGCGGTGGGAGTGAATATCTCGGATAGCACGTCCCCATTCATTAACCTCTCCCTTTCGCCCCGCACCGCCGTGGCTGCCGCCAGCACGACGCTGCCCAGCGGCGCGGTACGCACGCTGGTCGCGGATGTCGGCGCCTCCTCTGGTCGCGCGGTGGTGCGGGTCGAGTTCTTCGTGGATGGCACCAAGGTCGGCGAGGATACCTCCGCCCCCTACACGCACCGCTACACCGCGCCAGCCCTCGCGGCCGGGGAGCTCTCCCGCCCGTACGTGCTGTCCGCCCGGGCAACCGATAACGCGGGCACCGCCCGCGACGTCCAGGTTTCGGTGCTGGTCATCTCGCCGGTCGGCGCGCCGCCCACGGTGAACCTCCTCACCCCGGCCAACGGGGCTTCTACCACTCCGGGGTCCGCCATCAGCCTCGCGGCCACCGCCACCTCCATCGACAGTACGATTGCCAGCGTCCAGTTCTACGTGAACGGCAGTCCCGCGCCGGTCAACGGGGGTAACGGCCTCACGGCCGCGCCCTACGTAACGACCTTCGTGCCGACCCTGCCGGGATCCTACGTCATCGACGCGATCGCGACCGATGTCCGCGGCAACACGGCGCTTTCGGGCTCCGTGACGGTTTCTGCCGCCCTGCCGGTGCCGACGATTGTCTTCACCGCGCCTAACCCGAACGCCACCGCCCGCGCCACGCCGGGGGTGCCACTCACCCTCGCGGCCACCCCGTCCGTCCTCGGCGGCGGCGCCCAGTTCCTGCTGGTGGAATTCCTCCTGGATGGCGTGCAGATCGGGGCAGATACCACGGCCCCCTACACCTTCTCGTGGATCCCCACCGCCGCCCAGCTGGGCGAACGGATCCTGACCGCGCGGGTCACCGATCTCAACGCGCAGGTGGTCACCACGGCCCCGCTCACCGTCAACGTCGCCAATGTGGTCGGTTCCCCGCCCACGGTCACGGTTACCGCGACGCCTATCCCCGGCAACGGCCTGCAGACTGCCTCGACCATCAATTTCCAGGCCACGGCGGTCGCCACCGGCACCGGCTCCACCCTGCGCAACGTCGAGATCTTCCTCAACGACGTCAGCATCGGCCTCGCGACCCGCGAGCAGACCACGAACTTCTACCGCCGGGCCTTCGACCTGAGCCAGTTCGATTTCAGCACGATCACGCCGACCATTAACGAGAACACCGGCGCGGTCACCTACCCGGTGCGGCTCTACGCCATCGCCCGCGACAGCAATAACAACCAGACGGTCTCGCCCACGGTCAACCTCACCATCTTCCCGGCCACCAGCGCTCCGCCGACCATTCAGGTCCAAGCGCTGACCCCGACGAACATCACCGCCGGCACCCAGTTCTTCCTGCAGGCGAACCTCAATGATCCGGATGGCAACGTGAGCACGGTCCAGCTCTACGCCAACGGTAGCCTGGTCGGGAATTTCCCGAACCCACAGCAGGGCCAACTCCTGACTTACACCGCTAACACGGCGGGTCGGTTCAACCTCTATGCAGTGGCCACGGACGAGACCGGCAACACCGCGGTCTCCACGCCCTCGATCGTCATCAATGTCACCGCCGTCACCGCGCCTACCACCGCGATCACCCGGCCCGAGGACAATAGCACCGCCACGACCGTCGGTTCCCCGGTTTTCCTCGAGGGCACCGCCGTCAATGCCGTGACGACCCAGATTCCTACCCTCCAGTTCATCGCCACCGCGGCCGGCGGCGCCCGCCAGGTCATCACCGGCACCCGCGTCGGCACGACCACCAGCTACCGCGCGATCTGGACCCCCTCCAACCCCGATACCTACACGATCACGACCCAAGCCTCCGTAGGCAACGTGCAGGGCACGAGTACGACCTCCCGCCGCGTGGTGGTCAGCGATGTCGTGGGCCTCGCCCCGACGATCAGCCTGACGCGTTCGCCCGGGGTCCTCGGCTACCCGACGTCGGCCCAGACCGCCTCGTCTGCCGACTTCGCCGCCACCGCGCAGGATCCCGATGGAGCCGTCGTCGCCGTCGAGTTCTTCCTCAATCGATTCAGCATCGGCCAGGCGCGCCGGGATCCGCAGGGCAATACCTGGCGCCTGCAGGCCTCGTTCGCGGGGCTCCAGCCCGGGGCGACCGAGATCGTGGCCCTCGCCCGCGACAGCTCCGGCAACGTCGTCCCCTCGGCCACGGGATTCATCAATGTGACCGCCGCCGCCAGCATCGCGCCTTCGATCACGATCACGCCCTCGACGACCAACCCCGCCTTCAATCGTCAGGTGCAGCTCCGCGCCAACGCCCGGGACACCGACGGCACGGTGACGAACGTCCAGTACTTCGCCAACGCGCTGCCCATCACCTCCTCGACCAACGCTGGCTCCCTCTTCCTCTCGAACTGGACCCCGGCGGCCGAGGGCAAGTACCTGCTGTGGGCGCTCGCCACCGACAGCTCCGGTATCACCACCGTCTCCCCGACCATCGAGCTCAACGTCCGCCGCAACAATCCCGTCCTCGAGAACGCGGCCTTCATCCTGCAGACCTATCAGGACATCGCGAACACGACCAACATCAACCCGCTGGTGTTCGATGACCTAGACGAGAGGCTCGGTTCCGGCGCGCTCACCCGGGCCGATTTCGTCGCCTCGCTGCTCGACCAGCCTGGCTTCCTCGCTCCGGTCCAGTTCCTCGCTACCTATCAGGTGCTGATGGGCCGCTGGCCGACCCCGCAGGACTACACGAACTTCCTCGCCGTCGCCCGGGGTAGTCTCAGCAACGCCGTCGGCGGGGTGCTCTTCGCGAATGATTACTTCGCCAAGTACGGGACCGTCCCGACGACGGGGCTGCTCAATAGCCCGACGAGCGCCATCCCGGCGCGCACGTTCTTGGATCGTCTCTGGGCCAATGCCGGTTCCAGCCCGTCCACCAACCGGGAGACCGATCTCGTCCGGTTCATGAGCAACAACGTGCTGAGCACGAACATCGGTCGCGGGTACAACGTGATCGGGGTGAATCAGGCCGTCGCCGAGTTCGTCGTGAATACGAACGCAGCGAATACCGCCCTCTGGAACCGGGCCCGGGCCGCCGCGATCTTTTATCAGCTCGCCCGCCCGCCCGTCACGGTGACCTACGAGGAGATCACTGCCCGGGTCGATGCGCTGCTGCGCTTGCCGGACACCAAGTCGATCGTCGAAGCCGTCCTGAAGGACGAGCTCTACGGCTACCGCTATGTGACGATCACCCGACACCCGCAGTCGCTGGTCGTATCTCCGCGTTCCGGCGCGATCTTCTCGGTCGAGGCTCAAGGTGCTCCCCCGCTGGTCTATCAGTGGCTCCTGAACGGCGCCCCGATTCCCGGCGCCACCAGCCCCGTGCTGAGCCTTACGAACGTGGACACGAGCCGCGTCGGCACCTACACCGCGGTCATCACCTCCGCGGCGGGAGTCGCAACCTCCGATCCGGCGACGCTCACGCTCTCGAACGTCACCACCCGGCTCGCGAATATCTCTACGCGCGGGCAGACCTCGGCGGGCGCTAACGTGCTGATCGGTGGGTTCGTGGTGAACGCCCCGGCGGGTCAGACCCGGCAGATGCTGATCCGGGTCGTCGGCCCGACGCTCGCGGGTGCCCCCTTCAACCTGGCGAACACCCTGAACAACCCGTCGCTCGCCCTTTACGTTGGCACGAATCAGAACCCCGTGCTCACGAACGACGACTGGGGTACGCAGGCCGCCGGCGCCGCCCAAGTTCAGGCGATCCAGCAGGCGACCAACCGTGCCGCCGCGTTCGTCCTGCAGCCCAATTCCCGCGACGCGGCGATTCTCGCCACCCTGCCCGCCGGACCTTACACGGTTCAAGCGCTGGTCGGGTCCGGCTCCACCAACCCCTCCGGCCTCGTCCTGATCGAGGTCTACGATGTCACCCAAGGAGGCCCCGCTGCCCCTAAGGCAATCAACGTTTCCACTCGCGGTGCGGTCGGCACGGGGGCGAATTCCCTCATCGCCGGCTTCGTGGTCACCGGCCAAGTGTCCCGCCGAATGCTCATCCGCGGTGCCGGTCCGACCCTCGCCAACCTCGGGGTTCCCGGGGTGCTCGCCGATCCTGTGCTGACCCTCTCCGCCCAGTCGACGGGCCAGGTGCTGCGCACGAACGACAACTGGGGCACCGGGGACGAGGCGCCCATTATTGCCAGCGCGGCTTCCGCCGCCGGGGCCTTCCCGTTCCCGGCCGGCAGTCGCGACGCGGCGATGATCGTGATGCTTCCCCCCGGCGCCTATACGGTCCAGCTGGCCGGCGTGGGCGGCGGTACCGGGGTCGGCATCGTCGAGGTGTACGACGTCGATCCCTGAGCGCCGCTCCCCGGGGCGGATCTTAGCCGGCTCGGTCCCTTCCCGTGTCTTTACGCCGGGAGGAGTAGGGGTGTTGTTCAGGCCAACGTTCCCGGGCCGCCTGCGGGGCCTTGCCGCCTCGACTTATTCCGCCACCGTGAGCGCGCGGCGAAAGACCGCCGGGGAGAGCTTGGCCGGTAAAACGTGAGTCTCCCAGAGGACCACGGAGCTTTCTCGGCGCTGGTAGCGGGCGTCATCCGCCGTCCGTGCGATGCGTTCGAAGGAAGCGGGAGCCTCGACGGTCGGCCGCGTCTGGTCCGTCAGCAGCGTCGCACGCTGCAGGACTGCAAGGTAAAGTCCGTCCCGGCGGCGCTCGGCCTGCAGAAAGCGTAGGTAAGCGTCGAGGCTGCGGAGTTCCGCCGCAGGAACGCTCCGGGGTCGGCCGGTGAGTTCGTCGAGCACCCGTCCGGGCGCCAGAACGAGCTCGAGCGTTCGACCTGACCAGTCAGCAGAGACGGGAACCGGCACGCTGAGGTGGGTGTTGCGCCCCTGAGCGTCCCGCCACGCAAGGTCCGCGGTCAGTTCGGCGCCGGGCGCCACCGTGGTCCGGGAGAGCACGAACCGCTCGATTGTGATGCCGGGGGGATCGTGGAGGGCCTCGACCTCAAGACGGATGGATTCGGGAAAGACCCGCGCCAGTGGGTTCTGCAGCACCGCGGAAAGGGATTGGACGATCTCCCCGAGCGCCTGCGCGAACCCCTGCGTGCCCGCGTAGAGCACGTTTTGCCGCCATTCGAGCCCCCCGGGAAAGGTTAGGTGGCTGGCCACCCGAAAACCCTCGTGGAAGCCCGCATCGTTCGCCCCGAGTACCGCTTGGCTGATCCCGGCCCCGACTACCAGCGGCGCCAGTTGCGGATGGCGCGCGGCGGTAAAGCGGAGCGGGGTCGCGCCCCCGGGCCGCGTAATCTCGACCGGGATCATCGCCGGTCCGGGCCCCAACTCGCCGGCTACCGCGGAAAGCCGGTCCTGCCGGATGGTGCCGATGACGGACCCGATGTTCGCCACCTTCACCGACTGCATCTGCGAGGGCAAAATGGTCAGCACCTCGGCGTGGCAGAGCGGCAGGGCCACCTCGCCGAGCCCGAGCAAGGGATGGCCGAAAGCGACGATCTCACGCCCGCGGACCAGCGAGACGGTACCCGTCGCCGCGAGGGTGATATCCCCGGTCGCCAAGGCCACGGCCACCGCGCCGCCGGGGGCCAATCGGGGTTCCGTCGCCGTGATGCCGCCCTGAGTCGGGGTCACGACGCCGCCCGGGAGGACTGGACCGATGCCGTGTTCGGCTAGCAAGGGCGCTAGAGCCGCCGCCGCGACGGGGGAGAGGCCAGCCAAACTGAAGGCGGGCTGGAGGGGCGCAGTAGGGGACAGGCCACCGGAGCCGCCGCCGAGGCGGGTTCCAGCGGCGGGCAGGGTGCGGACCTCCTCGAGGTCCGCCACCGGGGTGAAGCCCGCGTGCCGCACCGTTTCGAAACGCTGGATCTGGTAACTCAGCGCCCCGGCCAGCTTGCCGTCAATGTACAGCGGGCTGCCGCTCATCCCGGCCACCGCTCCCATCGGTTGCACGCGCGGATCGGTCAGTTCACAGACGATCAGGGATTTCCCGGGCCCGAGACCGTTGTGGATCACGCCCGTCACCACGACCCCAAAGGGCTCCGGCTCCGTGCCCCGGAAGACGGTCCAGACCTCACCCCGCCGGCCCGGGGTCAGCTCGGACAGCGGTAAGGAAGGGGCATCCACCGGGGGCGCGGCCAGCAGGGCCGAAGTCCCGGCGAGCAGGGCCGCAAACCACCGGGGATCAAAGGCCGGCGATCGCATCACTGAGCACCGCGCAGGCTTGGTCGATGTCGCGCCCCTCGTGGGCCGTGCTCAGGAAACCGGCTTCGTACGCGCTGGGGGCGAGGTAGACCCCGCGCTCCAAGCAGGAATGGAAGAGCCGGGCGAAGAGTTTGCCGTCGGAACGCAACGCGGAGTCGTAATCGCGCACCGGTTCCGGATTGAAGAAGAGACTGAACATCGATCCCCGCTGCGGGAACTGCACCGCCAGGCCCTTCGCGCGCGCCGCGTCCAGCACCGCTTGGCGCATTTGTCCCCCGAGCCGTTCCAAGCGCTGGTAGGGTTCATCGGTCGCCAGCATCCGCAGGCTGGCGATGCCCGCCGCCATCGCGAGCGGGTTACCGCTGAGGGTGCCCGCCTGATAAACGGGTCCGAGCGGGGCAAGATGGTCCATCACGTCCGCCCGACCGCCAAAGGCCCCGACGGGCAGGCCCCCGCCGATGATTTTCCCAAGGCAGGTCAGGTCGGGCGTGATCCGCTCGAGTTCCTGCGCCCCGCCGCGCGCCAGCCGGAAACCGGTCATCACCTCATCAAAGATGAGCAGCGCCCCGTGGCGGGCGGTCACCTCGCGGGTGAACGCCAGGTAGCCCGGATCCGGCGCGATGAAGCCCACGTTCCCGCAATAGGGCTCGATGATCACCGCGGCGATCGCCCCCGGGTGCGCCCCGAAGGCCGCCTCGAGGGCCGCCGGGTCATTGTAGGGCAGCACCAGCGTCTCTCGCGCGAACGCCGCCGGGATCCCGGCGCTGTCCGGATGGCCGTGCGTCAGCGCCCCGGAGCCCGCCTTAATCAGCAGCGAGTCGGAGTGTCCGTGGTAGCAGCCGGAAAACTTGATAATCTTATCCCGCCCGGTGAAGCCCCGCGCGAGCCGCAGGGCGGACATTGTCGCCTCGGTGCCGCTGCTGCACATCCGCACCTTGCGGATGGAAGGCACGTAGCGGGTGATGAGCTCCGCCATCTCCACTTCGAGGGGGTTGGGCGTGCCGAAGGAAGTGCCGTGCTCCAGGGCCTCCGCCAGCGCGGCCCGGATCACGGGATGGTTGTGCCCGTGGATCGCCGGGCCCCAAGTGCACACGAAATCAATCAGCTCCCGCCCGTCGGCGGTGATCAGGCGGGCCCCGCGCGCTGCCCGAACAAAGAAGGGCGCCCCGCCGACCGAGCGGAAGGCGCGCACCGGGGAGTTGACCCCGCCCGGGATGAGTTCCCGGGCGCGGGCGAAAAGTTCAGCAGAGGAGGACATCGGAAAATCAGCCGGCGTAGCGTTGCACGATCGGGATGCGACGGCCAACGCCGAAGGCAAGGGGCGTGACCTTCAGCCCCGGCGCGGCCTGCTTCCGCTTGTATTCGCTGGCGTCCACCTTCCGCGTGACGTCGCGCACCATCGCCTCCGGGAAGCCGCGCGCGACGAGCTCCCGCCGGGATAGACCCTCCTCCACGTACCCCGCCAGCAATGCGTCGAGCGTATCGTAGGGCGGCAGCGTATCCTGATCGGTTTGCCCCGGGCGCAGCTCGGCACTCGGCGGTTTCTCGATCGTTGAGTGCGGGATGATCTCGCGTTCCCGGTTGATCCAGCGGGCGAGCGCATAGACCTGCGTCTTGTACACGTCACTGATAACGGCCAGGCCGCCGCACATATCCCCGTAAAGGGTGCAGTATCCCACCGCCATCTCGCTCTTGTTGCCGGTGGTCAGCAGCAGGGCGCCAAACTTGTTCGACCAAGCCATCATCAGCAGGCCGCGGGCCCGCGCCTGCAGGTTCTCCTCGGTCACGTCCGGCGCGCGCCCGGCGAAGGCCGGTGCGAGGGCCGCTTCGCAGCCGGCCACGATGCCCGCGATCGGGATGGTCTCGTAGCGGATCCCAAGGTTCGCCGCTAACGCCTGCGCGTCCGTGCGCGAATGCTCCGAAGAGATCGCGGAAGGCAGCGAGACCCCGACGACATTCTCCGGCCCGAACGCGGCGGCCGCGATCACGCCCACGATCGCCGAGTCGATTCCGCCGGAAAGGGCCACCAGCGCGCGCCGGAAACCGCTCTTGTGCCCGTAGTCCCGCAACCCGAGCACGAGCGCCGCAAACAGGTCCGCCGCGCCGTCCACGGGCAACGGCGCCTCCTCCGGCGCGCTCTGGCCCCGCGGGGGTACCGTGACCACCCGTAACTCCTCCCGAAACGCGGCCAAACCCGCAATCGTCCGGCCCGCCGCGTCCGCCACTTGGCTCCGCCCATCGAAGATCAGCTCATCGTTGCCGCCCACCGCGTTGACGTAGGCCACGGGGCAGCCGAGCCGCCGCGCCGCGTCCGCCACCACCAGCCGTCGGCGGACCTCCTCTTTGCCAAGGCACCAAGGGCTGGCCGAGAGATTCACCATCAGGTCGCAGCCCTCGCCGGTGAGCCGCTCGAGCGGTAGCGGGCCTGGGTAGCGGCGCGGACCGAGCTGCGGGTTGGTCCAGATGTCCTCGCAAAGGGTCACGCCAATCCGCCGTCCCGCGTGCGTGAGCACCAGCGGCTCGGTCGCCGCCTCAAAGTAGCGATCCTCGTCGAACACGTCGTACGTGGGCAGCAGGCACTTGCGCGCCATCGCCTCGACCCGCCCGGCTCGGCAGAAGGCCGCCGCGTTAAAGCAGGGTCGGCCCGCCCCGGCGGGATTCGGCTCCACGGTCCCGATCAGGGCCGGAACGTCACCCACGCCCGCCGCGATCTCCGCGAGCGAAGCCGCCACGTCGGGTACGAACCCACGGCGGAAGAGCAGGTCCCGCGGCGGGTAGCCGCAGGTGGCCAGTTCCGGAAATACCACCAGTTCCGCCCCCTGCGCCACGAGCGCGGTGTACGCGTCTAGGATCAGCCGGCGGTTGCCGGCCAAGTCGCCCACCGTGGGATTGATCTGCGCGAGTCCGAGTCGCATCGAACGGGCCAGCTTGAGAGCTTTGCCGTCCGTGACAACCCGCAACCCGGGCTTGCAGCATCCCGGCCCGGCGGCGTTTGCTGACAGTGTCGTATGCGCTTCCCCCGCGTCCCCGGTCTTCTCCTGCTCGGCCTGCTCCGCCTCCCGCTCCCGGCCGCCGAGGGCGGGGCGCTGACGCTCGAGGAGGCGCTCGCCGCGGTCGAGCGAGTGAGCCTTACGGTACTCCTCAGCCGCGAGTCGGCGGTGCAGGCGCTTGAAGCGGCCCACCAGCAGCGCGCGGCCAACCTGCCTAATCTTTCCGCCTCCCTCCAACAGCGACGTTCCCAAGGCGTCAGCATCGCCACGGTCGTGGTCACCTCCGGCCGTCCCGCGAACCGCTTCGACGCGCTCCTCACCGGTTCCTACGCGCTCTACAATCCCAGCTTGCGCGTCCTCGCGGAGGCCTCCCGCACGGGCGCGGAGGTGGCCCGCGCCAACCAGGCGGCCGCCCTGCAGGTCGTGCTCGCGGACGTCGCGGGCGGTTACTTCCTCAATTTGCGCAACCTCCGCCGGCGCGAGGTGCTCGATGCCAATATCACCCGCACTCAAGCCTTGCTCGGGCTCGCGCGGAGCCAGTTTGCCGCGGGCGTGGCGACCCAGATCGACGTCACCCGGGCCGAGGCTCAACTCGCCCTCGCCGAGCAGGCCCGGCTGCAACACGATACCGCCGTGCTGCAGAGCCAGATCCTGCTGCAGCGCATCCTCGACCTGCCTCCGGGCCGGCCGCTGCAACTGGCCGGCTTCGAGGTGCGCCGAGTTCCCGGCATCCTGTTCGCCCTCGGGGAGGAATCAACTGCCTTCGGACGTCGCGCGGAACACTTGGCTGCCCGCCTCGCGGTCGACCAATCCCGCCTGACGGTCCGCGCGGCCGAACGCGAACGCTGGCCGGCGCTTGGGCTCACCGGAAACGTCGGCGTGGCCTCACCTAGCTTCGACGACGGTGGCAAGCAGGAGCAGTGGGCCTTTGGGGTCGGGGTTACGGTGCCCGTGTTCGATGGCTTCCGCCTGAGCGCGAGCCGGCGCAGCGCGCAGTCGCGCCAACGCTCCCAGGAGGCCCGGTTGCACCATCTGGAGCTGCAGATCTCGGCCGAGCTTCGGCTTGCAGCCCAGGACGCCACTTCGCGCCACGCTCAGGTGGCCGTCGCGGAGAAGGGGCTCGGTCTCGCCCGAGAGGAGCTACGCCTCGCGCAGCAGCGCTACCAGCAGGGCGTGGCTGACAATCGCGAGGTCGTCGAAGCCCAGAACCGCCTCGCCCAAGCCGAGGACAACCTCGTCGAGGCAGTGCACCAGTACAACCTGAGCCGGGTCGAGCTCGCCCGCGCCCGCGGGGACGTCCGCACCATCCTCGCGGAACGCGCCCCGTGACGCCTGATCCCGCCGGGCTCATCCTCGCGTCCGCCTCCCCGCGGCGTCAGGAACTGCTGGCCCGCCTGGGCCTGCCCTTCACGGTCATCGTGGCCGGGGTGGTCGAGGACGAGACCCCGGACGCTGACCCCCGCCGGCTAGTCGGGCACAATGCCGCCCTCAAGGCCGCTTGGGTCGCGGCCCGCTTCCCCGCCGCCACGGTCCTCGGTGCGGACACCACCGTATGCCTCGAAGGCCAGGTGCTGAACAAGCCGGCCGACGCGGCTGACGCCCGCGCAATGCTCCGGCGGCTCAGCGGTCGGACCCACACGGTCCACACCGGCCTCGCCCTCCGCCGCGGGCGGGACGCCCTCGCTTTGGATCTGGTGGTCGACAGCGCGGTTCGCTTCCGCGACCTCGACGAGGCGGTAATCGAGGCCTACCTCGCCCGCGTCCGCACCCTCGATAAAGCCGGCGGCTACGCGATTCAGGAACATCCGGAGCTGATCATCGCGAGTTACGAGGGCTCCCTGACGAACATCGTCGGCCTGCCGCTGTCGGAAACGAAACAGATTTTGACCCGCGCCGGCCTGCCCGCAGACTTTTCCGCCTCGGGCGCGTCCCTGTGATTCGAATATGACGAGCGATACCATCCTCCGGCCTCCGCCGCTCACCGTGCTGCGGCGCGCGGTGGTCCGCGGCTGGCGGGATCCGGACACCCGCTCCGTCTTGATCGGGATCCTCGGGGTTGTCCTGATCCATCTGCTGCTCTGGCTCCTCGGACCCGCGGTGCTGCGCTTCGAGGCCGTGCCGGTGTCGGACCGGCCGGAGTCCACCGAGCGGAATTTCTCCATCGAGCTGGAGCCGGAGGTGAAGGTACAGCCGCAGCCCAAGCCCGCGGATCCCTTCCGGTTCGTGGAGACCAACCCGGAGGCGCCGGAGAACGTGCCGGACAAGACGAATAATTTCGCCGCCCAGAATCAGCAGGTCGCTCAGGAGAAGCCCACGCCGGAAGGCCGCAGCGACCGCCCTGCGCTCGAGGGGCGCACCGACCTCGAGTCTAACCAGATTGTGAGCGGC
>JBILWD010000308.1:0-4470 GCA_044370095.1 Opitutaceae bacterium
GCCGTCACCGACCCCGCCTTCTACACGACGGACGCCTACACCGACCGCGCGATCGACTGGCTCGAGCGCAACCGGAGCCGCCGCTGGTTCCTCTACCTGCCGTACAACGCGCAGCACGCGCCGCTCGAGGCGCCGGCCCGGTACCTCGCGCGCTTCCCCGGCATCACCGACCCGAAGCGGAAGCTGTTCGCCGCGATGATGGCCGCGATGGACGACGGCGTCGGCCGCGTGCTGGCCAAGGTCCGGGCGCTCGGCCAGGAGGAGAACACGATCATCTTCTTCATCGCCGACAACGGCGGGCCGACCCAGAGCACGACCTCGTCCAACGGCCCGTTGCGCGGCTTCAAGATGACGACCTACGAGGGCGGTCCGCGCGTCCCGTTCCTCGCGCAGTGGAAGGGCACCTGGCCGGCCGGCAAGGTCTACGACCATCCGGTGATGAACCTCGACGTCCTGCCGACCATCCTCGCCGCCGCGGGCGGGCGCCTCGAGGCCGGAGCGCAGGTGGACGGCGTGGACCTGACGCCGTACGTCACCGGCCGGAACCCCGGGCGGCCGCACGAGGTGCTCTACTGGCGCTACGGCCCGCAGTGGGCGATCCGGCAGGGTGACTTCAAGCTGGTCGTTTCCCGGGGCGGCAGCGGGCGGCCGGAGCTCTACAACCTGGCGGAGGACATCGGGGAGTCGCGCGACCTCGCCGCGGTGCAGCCGGCCAAGGTGAAGGAGCTGCAGGCGCTCTGGGACCGGTGGAGCGCGGCGCAGGCGCCCGCGAGCGCGCCCGACGTGCCGGCGACCAAGACCGGCAAGAAGAAGGGCGCGAAGCAGAAGTAGGCGCAGGGCTCAGCCGACGGGGCCCGGCCGCCGCGCGCTGGTGGCTTGCCCCGGGGGCGCGGTCCGGGGAGAAATCCCGCGATGAACCCGCGCCCCCGCCTCGTCGTCCTCGACGGCCACACCCTCAACCCCGGCGACCTCTCGTGGGCCGCCCTCGAGGCCCTCGGAGACTGTGCCATCCACGCCCATACCCCGCCGGGCGAGGTGGTCGCGCGGGCGGCCGGCGCGGCGATCGTCCTGACCAACAAGACCCCGCTGCCCGCGGAGGCCTTCGCGGCGCTGCCGGACCTGCGGTACGTGGGCCTGCTGGCGACGGGCTACAACGTGGTGGACGTCGCGGCGGCGCGTGCGCGGGGGATCCCGGTGGCGAACGTCCCGCTTTACGGCACGGCGTCGGTCGCGCAGCACGTGTTCGCGCTGCTGCTGGAGCTCACCCAGCACGTGGGGCGGCATGCGGCGGGGGTGCGGGCGGGCCGCTGGGCGGCGAGCCGCGATTTCTGTTATTGGGAAACGCCCCTGCTGGAGTTGGCGGGCCTCACCTTCGGCGTGATCGGCCCCGGGCGGATCGGTTCGGCCGCGGCGCGGATCGCGGAGGCCTTCGGGATGCGCGTGCTGACGGCGGGCCGCGCGGAGGGTCGCGCCGGGCTGGAGCGGGTGCTGCGCGCGGCGGACGTCGTGAGCCTGCATTGCCCGCTCACCGCGGACACGCGGCACCTGATCAACGCGACCACGCTCGAGTGGATGAAGCCGGGGGCGTTTTTGCTCAACACGTCGCGGGGCCCATTGATCGACGAGGCGGCGCTGGCGGCGGCGCTGCACGCGGGGCGGATCGCGGGGGCGGGCTTGGATGTGCTGAGCGTGGAGCCGCCGCCGGCGAATCATCCGCTCTTCGGCGCGCCGAACTGCCTGATCACGCCGCACCAGGCCTGGGCGACGCGGGCGGCGCGGGGCCGGCTGATGGCGACGGCGGTCGCGAACGTCGCCGCGTTCCTCGCCGGCCGGCCGGAGAACGTGGTGAATTAAAGCCGACGGCGGGTGGGCCCCGGGTTCTGTGCGGCGGTTTTGGGGGCAATTCCGGTCTGGTGTAGCCGGGGCGTGTCGCCCCGGTCCCCAGGGACCGAGGCCGTAGTGGCGGAGCGATCCGGCTTGGTCCGCTCGATCCGGCCGCTTGCGCCTGGGGCGGTCATCCCGGATGGGCCCTCCCTTCAGACCCTTTTGGCGACCCAAATCAGAAACATAAAAATATGATAAGCATAATCTTGCACAAGATTATTGAAAATAAGCAAGTTGAGTGCACGATTTCATAATGATTGTCCGGGAGAGTTATATCACTCGAGTGCGCAAGGCGTTGAGCCGGAATCCGGTCGTCGCTTTGGTAGGGCCGCGGCAATGTGGGAAGACGACGTTGGCGCGCGCTTTTCTGGATCCTGCGGCTGCCAGCTACTTCGACCTCGACGACCCCGCGGTGCGGCAGGCGTTCGAGCAGCCGATGACGGTGCTGCGCGGGTTGCGCGGGCTGGTCGTGATCGATGAGGCGCAACGGCAGCCGGCGTTGTTTCCCGTGTTGCGCGTGCTCGCCGACCGGCCGGAGCGGCCGGCGACTTTCCTGATCCTGGGCAGCGCCTCGCCCGAGCTGTCGCGCCAAAGCGCCGAATCCCTGGCCGGCCGGGTGGAGACGATCGAGATGCACGGCTTCACCTTGGAGGAGGTGTCCGCGCCCGCGCAGGACACGCTCTGGCGCCGGGGGAGCTTTCCCCGGTCGTTCCTGGCCGCGGAGGAGGACGAGAGTGCGGCGTGGCGGCGCAATTTCATTCAGACCTTCCTCGAACGGGACCTCGCGGTGCTGGGATTCGGACTCTCGCCGGCGTTGATGGGCCGGTTCTGGGCGATGTTGGCGCACTACCACGCCCAGGTTTGGAACGGCAGCGAGATCGCGGCGGCGCTGGGGATCGCCCCCAACACGGCGCGCGCCTACCTCGACGCCCTGGAGCAGACCTTCCTGATCCGGCGGCTCCAGCCGTGGCACGCCAACCTCGGCAAACGCCTCGTGAAGACGCCGCGGATTTATTTCCGGGACTCAGGCCTCTTCCACAGCCTCTGCGGCGTGGCGTCCGAGGCGGCGTTGCTGACCCACCCGAAGGTGGGCGCCTCGTGGGAGGGCTTTGCCTTGGAGGAGATCCTCCGCGCGTGGCGGCCCGCGCAGGCCTGGTTCTACGCCGTGCACAGCGGGCCGGAGATGGACCTCGTGATGGAGGTGGACGGGCGCCGGATCGGGGTGGAGTTCAAGCGAGCGGACGCACCCGTGGCGACGCAATCGATGCACCGCGCGAAGGCCGACGCGGCGTTGGACGAGGTCTGGGTCGTTTATCCGGGCCCGCGGGCCTATGAGCTTGCCGCGGGCATCACGGCGCGCCCCTTGGCGGAATGCGTCCCGGCGTAGGCCCGCCTCCGCCGCGCCTTCGGCGCAGGCGTCCTCGCCGTTGGCGGATCGGCCGCCGGATACGGTCTGGCGTCCGTTGTAGCCGGGGCGCGTCGCCCCGGTAAATGCAGACGGAACCCCAGCCTGCGCCGCGCCGCGATGCGCCACGGGCGGCGAAAGCCTTTGGTCTGTACCGACCGGGGCGACGCGCCCCAGCTACATCAATCCGCGGGGCTTCTGGCCGGGCGGCAGGCCTCCGTACCTCGGTTTGGTGTAGCCGGGGCGCGCCGCCCCGGTAAACGCAGACCGAATCCAAGTTTGCGCCGCGCGCCTGCGCGCCGACGAAGGTGCTTTCGTCCGCAGGACCGGGGCACGATGCCCCGGCGACATCGATCCGCGGGGCTTCCGGCCGGACGGTGGAGGACGTTCAGGCCGCCGCGCGGGCGCGACGGGAGGAATGCCACTGCCGGAGCCCGAGGCCACCGAGCAGCAGCGCCAGCGCCGGGCCAGGACCGGCATCCGGCACGGAGGAACCGCCGCCACTGCCGCCGACACTGCCGACCGTAAGCTGAATCGTATCCGCGCCATTATTGAAAACGTAAGGTCCGGTCGTGAGGCCCAAGGCGGCGATCGTTTTCCCCGTGAACGTCATCGTGCTGCTCAGGAGGGTTTGGGTGGTCCCGATAATATAGGTGTTGGGAAGAGCCACAACCGGAACGGGAAAAAAGCCGAAACGGTAGTTTCTGACGAACCCCAAGGTGTCGCCGCCATAAGAGTTTGCAGAGGTGGGGTTGACCGGTGGTGCAACAAAGGCCGACATCCAATTCCCAGATTGTGTTGACGATTGTGCGGCGAAAAGATTGGCAACAAGGCTGGTGCCGTTTCCGAAATTCACGCCTCCTTGTGAGGGGTCGATGTGGGAAGCGACGGTAGTATTTTGCATTATTCTCGCCCACGCGTCCGCGTCGGTGAGGCTTCCGGAGGCGGTCACGACCACATTGCCTCCGGTTTCCGTGAAGTTGATGGTCAGCACGCCGGCTGGGAGCGGCAAGGCGCAGACGCTGGCAAAGGCCAGGGTGCGCAGGCAAGAACGGAGGTTCATGGCTGGGTGTAGGTTGAGGACTGGTGGTGGGTTAGATTAGGACTCGATCGTCGCCTTCCCCAGCCGAAGCCCGGGAGGAGCGGGCGGATGGTATGCAATCGGAATGCCAAATCCCGCC
>JBILWD010000309.1:0-4455 GCA_044370095.1 Opitutaceae bacterium
TGCCGCCCGGACTGCTCGGGCAGTTGCGCGAGCCCTTCACTCGCCGCGCGCGGGGCGGGGAGAAGGTCGATCCCTGAGCGGAACGGGGTCCGGCTTAGCGGGCCCAGTCGCCGCGCTCAGCGGAACTGGCGCTTGGCCTGCCAAGCCTCGCGGTCGGCGAAGGTGGCGGCGGGCAGGTCGGCGCGGTGGTCCTTCGCGGCGAGCAGCACGGTCCGGCGGCGCGCGGTGGCGGGGTCGAGGGCGGCGCGGAAGATCGCGAGCGTGCGTTCCCGCGTCAGCTGGTCGAGGGCGGCGAGGGAGGCCTGCTGGCGGTCCCATTCGCCGTCGTAGGTGAAGGCGCGGCCGAAGAAGAGCTCGGCCTTCTCGCGGATGCTCTTCGCCTTTTCCTCGAAGCCGGAGCGCGCGCCGGCGACCAGCGTCTTCCATTGCTCGTCGGTGAGCTGGGCGAAGGCCTCCGGGAAGCCCGCGATCACCGCCTCCGCCCGGCGCTGCAGCTCGACCGGGGCGTGCGTGCTCGATTGGATCACGAACGCGAAATACCGGTGCCGCAGCGAGCCGCCGGCGCCACCGCCCACGATGTAGCCGAGCTGCTGCTTGGTGCGGAGCTCGCTGAAGAACGGGTCGGCGAAGAAATTCCCTAGCACGGCGGCGGCCGCCCGGACCTCGGGGGTATCGTCCGGTAGCAGGTAGTCGCGGACGAAGGCGGAATTGACGCCCTCGACCGGACCGGCGTCGACGACGTTCTCGCCCGCCTGGAGCTGCAGGTGGCGGCGGCGGAGGAGAGCGGTCTCCGGGGCGGGCGCGGCGCCGATCGCGCGGGTGAGGTCGCGCACCGCGGTGACGGCTGCTTCGGGGGCGAGGTGCCCGTGCACCACGGCCTCGATCGCGCCCTGGGCGAAGAATTCGCGCCCGAAGGCCTGCACCTCCGCCCAGGTGGCGGTCTCGGTTGCGGCGAGGGTTTCCGGCGGCAGGAAGAAGTGCTCGCGCATCAGCGCGTCGCGGCGGTTGCGGGCCAGCATGTAGGCCTCCGACTGCGCGTAGCTGCGGAGCCCGCGCAGGGTCGCTTCCTTGAGCGCCTCGAAGCGCGCGGGCGTGACGCTGAAGTCCCGCAGCCGTCCGGCGACGTGCGCGGCGTAACGGAGGCCGGAATCGCCGTAGCCGGCGACGGAGAGTTTCCAACCCTCGAGCGAGGCGTCGAGGCCGAGGTCGATGCCGGCGAGCGCGGCGTCGGCGCTGGCGGGCTCGAGGTGGTCGAGCAGGCAGGCGTCGAACAACTGCAGCAGCGCGGCGGCCTTCGGCGTGGCGAGGCGGGCGACGGGCACGAAGCGCAGGCTCAGCGCGACCTGCGGGCGCTGGAACTCGGTGTCGGGCGCCCAGTAGAGGCGCAGGCCCGGCTCGTCGACCAGCGCGACGGGCCGTTCCGGCAGCACGCCGGTGGCGCCGGGCAAAAAGGCGTTCGCCCCCGGCAGGCGGAACGTGTCCTTGCCGTCCGGAGCGAGGAGGGCCTGGTAACCCGCGCCCGCGTCTTCGGTGTACGAGTACTTGACCTGGTAGATGCGTTCGGCGCGGTCAGTCGGCACGCCCTTGGCCATCACGGCGACGAGCAGGTTATCCGGCGTGAGGGCGTTGAGCAGCCGGCGGTAGGCGGCCTCATCGGGCGGGCCCCAGACGTCGCCCGCGCGCTCAGCGACCTCGAGCGGGTAGAAGCCGGCCTGGTTGGCGAGCTTGGTGGCGAGGGAGGCGCCTTCGCCGCGGTCGCGGAAGCTCTCGTCGAGCTGGGCGATGCGTGCGCGGTCCCGGTAGAAATCGGCCGGGAAGGGGGCGGCGCGCAGGTGGCGCAGGTAGGCGAGGATGCGGAGCGTGACCTGCTCCCGGGCCTGGAGGCCGGCCGGCGTTAGGTCAGCCCCGATCATCAGCGAGCCGTAGTCGGCGGTGCGTTCCCAGACGAAGGCGGAGAGGCCGTTGATGAGGCCGTCGCGCTTGAGGGCCTCGACGAGGCCGCCAGGGCCCGGGTAGCCGATCAGCTGGGTGAGGAGTTCATCGGGTTTGCTGAGAAAATCCGGGCGGGTCGCGGGCACCACGAACTCGAGCTGGAGGCTGCGGACCTCCTTGATGGGCTCGACCTGCACCACGCGGAGGGCGGCCTTGCGGGGGAGGAAGGCGGGTTCGCGGCGCGGCGGCGTGACGGGTCGGCGGGAGACGTCGGCGAAGAGCGTCCGGGCGTGGCGCTCGAGTTCGTCAAGGGTGGCCTTGCCGCAGATGGCGAGGGCCATCCGGTCGGCGGAGTACGTGGCCTCGTAAAAGGCGCGGACCTCGGCGGGGGTGGCGCCGGCGAGGGTGTCCTTGTTGCCGGTGGAGAACTTGCTCTCGCCGCTGCCGGGGGCGTAGACCTCGCGGAGGACGGAGAAGAGGCGGCGGCTGTCGTTCTGCACGTGGCGCATCGCCTCGTTGTGCACGGCGTTGATCTCGCGGCCGGTGAACTCAGCGGTGAAGAGCGGCGCGATGAAGAACTGGGCGAAGCGGTCGAGGCCCTCGGCGAGCGCCTCGTGGCGCACCTCGAACTGGTAGTTCGTGTGGTCGCTGGCGGTGTAGGCGTTGCTGTAGCCCCCGTTCGACTGCATGAAGTTGCCGTAGGCGTTCGGCTCCGGGTACTTCGCGGTGCCGAGGAACAGCATGTGCTCGAGGAAGTGCGCCATCCCCTCGCGCGTCGTCGGGTCGTCGATCTGGCCCACGGGCATCATCAGCGCGGCGCCCGACTTGTTGAACTTCGGGTCCGAGACCAGGAGGACCTTCAGGCCGTTGGGCAGGACGAGGCGGCGGAACTGCGCTTGGTCCGAGGGCGCACGCAGCCGCGGCGGCAACTCGGGGAGCGGCGCCTGCGCCGCGCCGGGGAGGGGCAGCGCGGCCAGCAGGACCAGGAGGGCGGGGAGGAGACGGCGGACGTTCATCGTGTGCCGACGGTACGGTGTCGGGCCCGCCTGCCAAGCCGGATGGCGAGTTTCCCGTGGCCAAGCGCGGCGGCGCGCCCGTAGCCTCGCGGGATGTCTCCCGGAAAGGCCGGCCAGCGGTGCCTCAGCGAGCGTGAACCCGAACTCGGGCTCGGCGTGGTCGCGTCCATCGACCCCGTGGCACGCCGCGTCGCGGTCGACTTCCCCGGGACTGGCGAAAAACGCCTCTATGCCCTGGGCACCGCCGTCCTGCGCCGCGTGCTGTTCCGTCCCGGCGAGACCGTGGCTGACCGCGCCGGGCGGCGGCTCGTCATCACCGCGGTGGAGGAGGCCGACGGGCTCGCGACCTACGTCGGGCCGGACCGGAGCCTGCGGGAGGATGAGATCGCGGACGCGACGAGCGTGAGCCGGCCCCACGAGCGGCTGCTCGCGGGCGAGGCGGATCCGGCGGGGACTTTCGACCTGCGGCGGCGGGCGCTGGAGGCGCGGGCGCGGTTCCGGCAGTCGGAGGTGCGGGGTTTCCTCGGGGGGCGCATCGACCTCATCCCGCACCAGTTCCACATTTTGGCCGAGGTGGCAGGGCGGCAGGCGCCGCGCGTGCTGCTGGCGGACGAGGTGGGCCTCGGTAAGACCATCGAGGCCTGTCTTATCTTGCAGCGGCTGCTGGCGACGGGCCGGGCGCGGCGCGTGTTGATCCTCGTGCCCGAGGCGCTCACCCACCAGTGGTTCGTCGAGCTGCTGCGGCGCTTCAATCTCTGGTTCAGCATCCTCGACGAGACGCGCTGCCAGGCCGCGGGCGCGAGCGATCCCGGCCGCAACCCGTTCCTCGGCGCGCAGCTCGTGCTGTGCAGCGTCAGTTTCCTCGCGGGCCTGCCCGGGCGGCGGGCGGAGGCGGTGGCGGCGGGCTGGGATGTGGTGGTGGTCGACGAGGCGCACCACCTCGCGTGGTCCCCGGAGGCGGTGAGCCCGGAGTACGCGCTGGTCGAGGAGCTCGCGGCGGCGGCGCCCGGCCTGCTGCTGCTGACGGCGACCCCGACGCAGTTGGGTGTGGCGGGGCACTTCGCGCGCCTGCGCCTGCTGGACCCGCAGCGGTTCGCGGATTTCGCGCGCTTTGAGGCCGAGGCCGAGGGCTACGCGCGCGTGGCCGACGTGGCGGGCAAAGTGATCGAGGGCCGCCGGCTCACCGCCGCAGACCGGGCCGCGCTGCGCCAGATCTTCGACCGCGATCCGGAGACTTTGGCCACCCACTTGGAACACCTCGCGGCGGGCCGGCCCGGGGCGCGCGAGGCGCTGCTGCGCACGTTGCTCGACCAGCACGGCACCGGCCGCGTCGTGTTCCGCAACACCCGCGCCGCGATGACCGGTTTCCCGCGGCGCCGTTACTGCCCGGCCCCGCTGGAGGGGGCGCCGGTGGTGGTGCACGCGCGCCTTGCCCGCGAGCTGCGGGCGGAGGCGGCGGGGGAGGACGCAGACCTGCGCCCGAGTTTCCGCGACGACCCGCGGGTCG
>JBILWD010000071.1:0-13219 GCA_044370095.1 Opitutaceae bacterium
ACCCGGGGGTGGGAGAAGTAGGTCTGGTTGAAATCGAGGCCGATCCCGAGGCCCTTGGCCCAGCTAATCCAGCCGCGGAATTGCTCCACCCCGAGGGTGTCGCGATCGACGTGCCGGCCGCCCATTTCGGCGTAGAGCGCGTGGAGGTTGAAACGCTTCGTCCCGGGAATTAGCGCCAGTGCCGCCTCGAAGTCCCGGCGCAGCTCGTCCGGGGTGCGGGCCTTGCCGGGATAGCTGCCGAAAACGGCGAGCCCGTCCCCGAGCTTCTGGCCGCCCGCCTGCTCAAAGCCGCCAACATCGTCCCCCTGCCAGCAGTGGATCGAGACGGGGATCCGGGCCGCCTGACGTAGGGCGCGGTCCGTGTCGACGCCGAGCGCGGCGTAGCGTTCGCGGGCGAGGCGGTAGGCGGGGGCGTTCGAGCGGGACTTCATCGGCGGAAAAGGCTGCCGGCCGCGGGACCTAGGGGTCCAGCCCAGATTGAGGCGGCCCGGCTCAGGGAAAGCGCGGGCGCGGACCGATCGCGTCCGCGCGGACCGTGCCGTCGGCGGCGAGCAGGGGTTGCGGGGCTTCGATCCGGCCGAGCGGGCGGCAGCCGGGTCCCACGCCGGTGTTGCCGAGATCGGTCGCGTTGGCGGCGGCGATCGCGCGCAGGCGGGAGACGACCTCCGGATGCTGGCCGGCGACGTCGCGGGCTTCCCCGGGATCCTCGCCCAGGTGATAGAGCTCACCGCGCGCGAGGTGCAGTTTCCACGCGTCCGCGCGCACGGCCTCGAGGTCTAGTCCGCGGAAATAAAGGTACTCGCGGCGGGCGCCCGGGCTGGCGTCGCCCAGTAGCGAGGCGGAGATATCTACGCCGTCGAGCCGGCGTCCCGCGGGCGAGCCCGCCCCGGCGAGGTGGGCGAGGGTGGGCAGCAGGTCCGGGTTGGCCGTGATGGCGGAGGAACTGGTCCCGGCGGGGATCCGGCCCGGCCACCACGCGAGGAGCGGCACGCGGATGCCGCCTTCTAGCGTGCTGCCCTTGCCGCCGCGCAGGGGATGGTTGTCGGCCCCGTGGTTGAGCGGGCCGCCGTTGTCCGAAAAGAAGAGCACCAGCGTGTGGCGCTCGAGTCCCGCGGTGCGCACCGCGTCGAGTACCTGGCCCACGCTCCAGTCGACCTCCTCGATCCAAGCGCCGAGGAGGCTCTGGGGCACCCGCGCCCGGAAGGCGGCGGAGGGATAGAGTGGAAAGTGGACGGCGTTGTGGGCGAGGTAGAGAAAGAAGGGCTGGGTGCGCGGGCGCTGAACGTAGTCTACGGCCCGTTCGGTGTAGCGCCGCACGAGGTCCGCCTGCTCGGCGGGGCCGACGCGCCCGATCACGGTGTTACCCTCCACGAGGGGAAGCGGGGGCTGCTGGGTGCGAATGCCCGTGCCGTCGTCGCCGCTGCCCGCGGCCTTGGGCGCCGCCTTCGGGGTGGGCAACGGGGCGCCGAAGTTGCTCTTCACGCCCTCGGCGGCCGGCCCCATATCATTAGAGTAAGGGAGACCGAAATACTCGGAGAACCCCTGCTGCAGGGGAAGGAACGGAAGCTGGTCGCCGAGGTGCCATTTGCCGATGCAGGCCGTCGCGTAACCGGACGCGCGCAGGACCTCCGCGATGGTTTGCTCGTCCGGATGGAGACCCACGGCGGCGCCGGGGAAGAGCACGTGTGGGCTGGGGAGCACGCGCTTGGGGTAGCAACCGGTGAGCAGGGCCGCGCGGGAGGGTGAGCAGACGGGCGCGGCGTAATGATCCGTCATCCGGCGTCCCTCGGCGGCCATCCGGTCGAGCGCCGGGGTCCGGAAGCGACCGCCCCACGCGCCGAGCTCCCGTGAGCCGAGGTCGTCGATGTTGATGAGGATGATGTTCGGCCGGTCCGCCGTCGCGCCTGCCCTCGCGAATGCCGGGACGAGGCCTGAAAGCAGAAGCAGGCAGACGCGGAGCAGGTGGCGCATTGGGGTGGCGTTCAGGCGGCGGCGGGGCGACCGAGGCAATTCCCGAGTGCGGCCAGCACAAGGTCGACATTACGCAGGGAGGCGCCGTGGCCCATCAGCCCGATGCGCCAGGCCTTGCCCGCCATCGGGCCGAGGCCGGCGCCGATCTCAATCCCGTACTCATCGAGGAGACGGCGCCGGACCCCCGCATCGTCGGCGCCCTCTGGGATTCGGATGCAGTTGAGGGTGTGCAGGGAGCGAGACGGAATGTAGCTCAGGCCCAGCGCCTCCAGCCCGCGGCGGAGCCGCTGGTGCATTGTGGCGTGCCGGGCAATCCGGGCCTCGAGGCCCTCTTCCTGCACGATAGTCAGCGCCTCGTGCAGGGCGTAGGTCATATTGATCGGGGCCGTGTGGTGGTAGACGCGGCCGCCGCCACCCCCAGAGTAGTACTTCCGGAGCATCGAGACATCGAGGTACCACGATTGTACCTTGGTCTTTCGGGCATCCATCCGAGCGAGGGCGCGCGGGCCGAAGCTGACCGGCGAGAGTCCCGGGGGGCAGCTCAGGCACTTCTGGGTTCCGCTGTAGATTGCGTCGATCTCCCAATCATCCACGCGTAGCTCGTGCCCGCCGAGGCTGGTCACGGCGTCGACCAGCAGCAGGGCCCCGTGGGATCGGGCGATTGCCGCGAGACCCTCGAGGGGTTGGTGGGCGCCGGTGCTGGTCTCGGCGTGGACGATGCCGAGGAGCCGGGCCTTGGGGTGGGCGGCGAAGGCGGCAGCGACCTGCTCGTTGGTGAAAGTTTCGCCCCAAGGCGCCTCAAGGGCGTGGACGACGGCGCCGCAGCGCTCCATTACGTCCTTCATCCGGGTGCCAAAGACGCCGTTCACCCCGACGATGACCTCGTCGCCCGGTTCCACGAGGTTGACGGCGGCGCACTCCATCCCGGCCATGCCGGTGCCGCTCACGGGGAAGGTCAGGGCATTCCGGGTGCGGAAAACTTGCCGCAGTAGCTCGCAGACCTCGTCCATGATGGTGAGGTACTGGGGATCGAGGTGGCCCAGAGTGGGCGCCGCGAGGGCGCGGAGGACGCGCTGGGGGACAGGACTGGGCCCGGGGCCGAGGAGGACACGTTCAGCGGGATGCACGGCAGGAGCAGAGAAGGCCGGCGCGGGGGAAACGAGCCGAAAGTGGCCGCGGCTTGCTCAAGGGGCGCGGTTAGTTTGCGCTGCGCGGATGGCCGCTTCCCCCTGCTCCCGTCGGCGTTTCCTCGCGCGATCGACGGCCGCGCTCGCGGTGGGCACGCGGGGTCTAGGGGCGGTCGCCGCGCCGGTGCGTTTGGGCCTCGTGGCCGACGCGCAGTACGCGGATGTGCCCGCGCAGGGCTCGCGCCACTACCGGCGCTCGCTGGCCCGGCTAGAGGCCGCGGTGGCGGACTTCGCGGAGTTGCCGCTCGCGGGCTGCGTCCATCTGGGCGACCTGATCGACCGGGAGTGGGCGAGCTTCGCGCCGATGCTGGCGACGCTGGGTCGCAGTCGACACCGCTGGCACCACGTGTTGGGCAATCACGACTTTGACGTCCGGGAGGAAGAGAAGGGCAAGGTGCCCTCGCTCCTGGGGCTCCCCGCGCGGCGTGGGAGCTTCGACTTACCCGGCTGGCGGTGCCTGCTGCTGGATACGAACGACGTCAGCCGCTACGCCCATCCGGCCGGTAGTCCGGCGCGGGAAGAGGCGGAGCTTGAGCTGACCCGCCTCGTCGCCGCCCGCGTCCGCCAAGCGAAACCGTGGAACGGGGGTGTCGGACCCGCGCAGCTGCGCTGGTTCGAGGCGGAATGTGCGGCCGCGCGGCGCGAGGGTCGGCGGGTACTCGTCTTCTCGCACCATCCGGTCTGGCCAGTCGGGGATCACTGCGTGTGGAACGCTGCGGAGGTGCTCGCGGCGGTGGATCGCCAGCCGAACGTCGCCGCGTGGCTGAACGGCCACCACCACGCGGGCGCCCTCGGCGAACGCCACGGGGTCCCTTACCTCACCCTGCGCGGGATGGTGGAGACGGCGGATACCACGGCTTATGCCGTCGCGACCCTGCACGCGGACCGCCTGACCCTCGCGGGACGCGGACGCGAGCCCTCCCTGGAGCTGGCTTTGCGGCCCTGGTCCGCGGGTTGAAACGCCGTCCGGGCGGGGTCAGCGGACGGCTGCCCAGACGCGCTGGACGTCGTCGTTGTCCTCGATCTCCTGGAGGAACTCGCCGACCTCGGCCCGCTGGTTGTCGTCCAGTTCCGGGTAGGTCTTAGCGATGTATCCGAGCTCAGCGGTGACCACGGTCCAGCCGTGCTGCTTCAGCCAAGAGGCGGCGGCGTGCACCGCGGTGCGGTCGGTGAGGAGGCGGACGCCGGTCGCGCCCTCCGGGATGTCGTCGTTGCGTGCGTGATCGAGCTCCTCGAACTCGTTCGCCCCCGCCTCGATCGCGGCCGCCTCGCGGTCCGCGGCCGGGTCCGGGTGGTGCGCTTCGACGATCCCGCAATGGTCGAAGAGGAACTTGTTGCTGCCCGCCCCGCCGAGCACGCCCCTGCGGAACAGGGCCCGCAGGTCGGCCGAGCTGCGGTTATGGTTGTCGGTCATCACCTCGACGATGACCGGCACCTTGTGGGGCGCATAGCCCTCGTAGACCACTTGCTCGAGCGAGGCGCTGTCGCCGCCGAGGCCCGCGCCTTTGTTGATCGCCCGCTGGATCACGTCGCGGGTCACGCTCGCCTTGCGCGCCTTTTCCACCGCAGCGAAGAGGCGGGCGTTGCCCTCAGGGTCTCCGCCGCCGAGCTTGGCGGCCACGGTGATTTCCTTGACCAGCTTCTGGACCGCCTGACCTTTTTTCAGGTTAACGATCGCGCGTTTCGCGTGCAGCCATTGACGTCCCATAAACGGAGGCTGAGCCGCTCTCGCCGGGCCCGGCAACGCCGAAGTTTGCGGCGCGCGGACTCAGCGCTTGCTCTCGCCGCTGTAGCACAGCCAGCAGAGGAGAAGCACGGTCACCGAGAAGATGGCGATCAGCAGCATCACGGGCGTGACGGGGTGGGGGGGGTGGCGGGAAGGTGGGAAATCTGCGGGCGGCAGGCCAGCCCAAAGTGGGTGGGGTCTTTTCCCGCTTGCGGGCCGGGCGTTGCCGGTTGGCCAATGGAGCGTGGTCTCCGCGCCGCCGACGATCGTCCATCTGGATGCCGACGCTTTCTTCGTCTCCTGCGAGCTGGCGCGGCGGCCGGAGCTGCGCGGAAAGGCCTGCGCGGTCGGGGGGCGCGAGCGCGGGATCATCGCCTCGGCCAGCTACGAGGCGCGTGCGGCCGGCGTCTACACCCCGATGCCGACCGCGCGGGCGCTGCGCGTTTGTCCCGGGCTGGTCCTCATCCCGCCGACTCCCGGCCTCTACGGGGAGGTCTCGGCGCGGATGTTCGACCTCTGCGGGGAACTTACCCCGTGGGTGGAGCGCAGTTCCATCGACGAGGGCTATCTCGACTTGCGGGGCAAGGCGTTGGCCGATGAGGCCAAAGTCGCCGCGGTCGTGCAGCGACTGCAGGAGAGACTCTGGTCCGAGCTCGCCCTGCCTGTTTCCTTCGGCATCGCCGCGAATAAGCTGGTGGCTCAGGTGGCCTCGAAGCTCCGGAAACCCCGCGGGTTCGTCGTGGTGTCGCCGGGGGCGGAGGCCGAGTTCCTAGCGCCGCTGCCCGTGGGACGGCTGCCGGGGATTGGTGCCAAGACCGAGGCGCGGCTCGCCGAGCACCACGGATTGCGGCTCATCGGCGAGGTGCAGAACCTTGCGGAACCCTGGCTGGAGGCGGCCTTCGGTGCGGGTTGGCGGGAGGTGCGCGCGGCGGCGCGCGGGCAGGACGACCGGCCCGTCGTGACCGAGTCTGGCGACGCCCAAAGTTATTCCCAGCAGGAGACCTTCGCGGCCGATGTCCGCGACCACGCGCACCTGGTTCGGGTGCTGAAGGGGATGGTCGACGAGCTGCTGCCGAAGGTCCGGCGGGACGGGAAAAAGGTGCGCACGCTCACCGTGCGCGTCCGCTTCCCCGATTTTAGCGAGGGGATGCGCAGCCGCACGCTGCCGGACGCGACGGATCTCGAGCCGCCCTTTTATCCGCTGCTGGAACCGCTGCTCGCCGCCGCCGGCGTGGGGGCCCGGCCGGTCCGGCTCGCGGGAGTCCGGCTCTCGGGGGTGGAGGCGGGGGGCGGGCAGTTGGAACTTTTCGGCGTGGACGAGGCACGCCGACGTCGGCTCGCCCACGTACGGGATCAGCTGAATGCCGCGCGCGGTGCGGGTGCGCTGCGGCACGGCCACCAGCTTGCCAATCCCGCGGACGATGCCTAGGAACGCGTCGTCTTATGCCGATCTACGAGTACTACTGTCCGGACAATCACACCGTCTACCAGTTCTACGCCAAGACGCTTGCGCAGGGGAGCACGATCCCCCGTTGCCCCGACAATCCCGCGTTTCGGATGCGCAAGCTCATCTCAGCCTTCGCGATCACTCGCGGCGGCGCCGACTCCCCGCCGGCGGCGGATGCCGCGTCTGCTGAACCGGTGGAGGACGCGCGGATGGAGTCTGCCTTGGGCGCGATGGAGCGCGAATTTTCCTCGGTCGACGAGAATGACCCTCGTGCGATGGCGCGGATGATGCGGCGGATGTCCGAGCTCACCGGCGAACGCATCGACGGCGAGATGGAGGAAGTCGTCCGCAAATTGGAGGAGGGCGCCGATCCGGAGTCCTTGGAGGACCAACTGGGTGAGGGTCCGGGGGAGGGCGACGGAGGGCCGGGGGATTTTGATGGTACACCGCCTCCGGCGGACGGTGCGGCGACGGAGCCCAAGGCGGGGCGGCACCGCTACCGCGTTCGACGCCAGGCTCCGCGCCGCGATCCGCGCCTGCACGATTACCAGTAGGCAGGCGGATTGCGGCTGGTTTTTCGCCCGCCGCGGCGCCAGCGTGCGAATATGGATTCCGCGCAATTGAATCTCCGGGTTGCCGCGGCGCGCGCGGCGGTGCAGGCCCATGTCGACCTGCTTCACCGCGAATTTGGCCGAGCCGAGAGCCGGTGGAAGGCCGACGGCACTCGGGTGACGGCCATCGACGTCGCCATCTCGGAGGGGATCTTCCGCGACCTGGCCCGTGAGTTTCCGGCGGACCAGTTCCTCAGCGAGGAGCTGCCCGACCTAGCGGGGCCGGTGGCGGTGACGCGTGCCTTCGCGTGGATTCTCGATCCAATCGACGGGACGAACAACTTCGCGCTGGGAATCCCGCAGTGTGCCATCTCCCTCGCGCTGCTCTGGGACGGCGAGCCGGTGTACGGCGTGGTCTATGACCTCGGCCGCCGACGCCTGCTGCACGGAGGGCCGGGCCTGGGGGTGTTTGACGGCGATGTGCCGGCCCGGGTCTCAGCCCGCCCGGTCTCCCGCGAGACGCTCGTCGGCTTTCACTCCCCGGGAGACAAGGCGCTGCTCCCCGCCGCGACCGCGGTGTTGGCGGATTTTAAGAT
This sequence comes from Opitutaceae bacterium, assembly GCA_044370095.1. Lineage (GTDB taxonomy): Bacteria > Verrucomicrobiota > Verrucomicrobiia > Opitutales > Opitutaceae > ER46. The sequence continues at coordinate 7,479 of JBILWD010000071.1, forward strand.
CCGCGGCCTCGGATCAGCGACGCTCCATCTGGCTTACGTGGCGGCCGGTCTCCTCGATGGCTGCGTTGATTTTAACGTGAAGATCTGGGACCTCGCGGCCGCGATCCCGCTGGTGCGCGCCGCGGGCGGCGAGGTTCATTTCCTCAACGGCGAGCAGTTGCCCGTGCGGCGTTTCGATTTGGGGATGCCGCGCATCGTGTATCTAGCGGGCTCCCCCGCGCTCTGCCGCCTACTCCGGGACCGAATGGCCGGAAAAAGGGATTGAGCCGGGGCCTTCCCCCGCGCGAGCTTTAGCTAAATCCTCGCTGCCTCCCGCCCTGATGACGCCCCGTTTTCCCATCTGCCCCCAAGGCCCTGAAGTCTCCGCCATCGCCTATGGGCTCTGGCGCCTCGCGCAGGATCCCGAGGGCTCCTCGCCAGCGCGCGTGCGGGCTAAAATCGACGCCTGTCTAGAGGCCGGGATCACGACCTTCGACCACGCGGACATCTACGGTGGTTATATCTGCGAGGGCCTCTTTGGTCGCGCGCTGGCGGAGGCCCCGGGCCTACGGGACCGGATGGAGATTGTCACCAAGTGTGGGATCAATGCCGTGGGGCCCAACCGGCCGGGGGCGCGCGTGAACCATTATGACGCTTCCGCCGCGGCGATCGTGCGCTGCGTCGAGCGCTCGCTGCGCGAGTTGCGCACGGACCGGATCGACCTGCTCCTGGTCCACCGGCCGGACTGGCTGACCAGTGCGGAGGAGACGGCGCAAGGGCTCGCGGCGGTAATCGCCACGGGCAAGGTTCGGGCGGTCGGAGTTTCCAATTATAGTGTGCACCAGGCCGGGTTGCTCGCCCATTTTCTCGGCCGCGCGCCGGCGACCAACCAAGTGGAGGTGAGCTTGCTGCAGATGGGAGCGATCACGGACGGTACGCTGGACCAGTGCCAGGCCGCGGGTTCGCGCCCGATGGCGTGGTCGCCGCTGGCTGGCGGCCGCCTCTTGTCGGGAGAAGACGTTACCGCGGTCCGGACGCGGGCGGAATTGGCGCGCATCGGCGCGGAGTACGGGGTGGGCGCAGAGCAGATCGCCCTCGCCTGGGTGGCGGCGCTGCCGAGCGGTCCTCAAGTTGTGATCGGGACCAACCAGCTGGGGCGAATTCGCGCGGCGGCGGCGAGCGCCGGATTGCGGCTGGAACGGCAGCATTGGTACGAGCTATGGACCGCGGCGCAGGGTCGATCGGTGCCCTGAGTTGGCCTATGTTTCCCCCTGGCTCCCGCCCCCCGGCCGCCCCGGCGATCCGCACCCCGGAGCGCCGCGCCGAGATCGCGTGGTTCTCCGCCCTCTGCAACGAGGATATGGAGTACCTTGGCGTGCCCGACGGAGCGCGGCGCAGTAGCTTCGCGCACTGCGCGGGGCTGGTGCGGACGGCAGACCGACTCGGCTACCAGAATATCCTGCTGCCCTCGGGTTGGGTGCCTGGCCAGGACGCGCTGACCTTCGCCGCCGCGCTCGCCCCGCAGACGGAGCAGATCAATCAATTGGTGGCGCTGCGGATGGGCGAAGTTTGGCCCCCGATGCTCGCGCGCGCCATCGCTACGGTCGACCACCTTTCCCAGGGCCGCCTCGTGCTGAATATCATCTCCTCCGACCTGCCCGGACGTCAGGAACCGAACGAGGTCCGCTACGAGCGGAGCAGCGAGATCATTCGGATTCTGCAGCGGCTCTGGACCACGGAGGGACCGCTCGAGTGGGACGGCAAGTACTACCAGTTCCGACTGCCGGATTGCGAGGCGGCCAAACCCTATCAGCAGAACGGCGGGCCGCTGCTTTACTTCGGCGGCATCTCGCCGCTCGCGCAGGAGCTGTGTGCGCGGCACTGCGATGTTTTCCTGATGTGGCCGGAGACCGAGGAGCAGCTGGCGGCGACGATGCGCCGGATGAGCGAGCTCGCCGCGGGGCACGGTCGCCAGATCGATTTCGGCCTGCGCATCCACGTGATCGTGCGAGAAACAGAGGCGGCGGCCCGGGCGGCCGCGGACCGGCTCATTTCTCGGTTGGACCTGGCGCAGGGGCAGGCGATGAAGGCCCGCTCGCTCGACGCCAAGAGCGCTGGGGTACTGCGGCAGGATGAGCTGCGCGCGCGCCTCGGGCCCGATTTGCTCCTCGAGCCGCATGTCTGGTCCGGCATCGGCCTCGCCCGCAGCGGCTGTGGCAGCGCGCTCGTCGGCGACCCCGACCAGATCGTCGCCAAGTTGAATCGCTACCTCGAAATGGGCTTTCGCGCCTTTATCCTGAGTGGCTACCCCCACCGGGAGGAGGCCGAGCTGTTCGCCCGCCACGTGCTGCCGCGCCTGCCGACCTGTCGCCTCAACGAAGTGCAGGGCCGGCGCGTGCCTGACCCGGTCACCCCGCTGACCACGGCCCCGCGCCGCTGAACCTTTCAATGTCCACTTCCCCATCCCCGGTTCGTTTCGGTCTCGTTGGCTTCGGCGCCTGGGGGCAGTTGCACGCCCAATCCATCGCGCGATTGCCCGACGCCCGCCTCGCGGGCGTCGCGGCGCCGTCCGCCGCGTCCCGCGCTGCTGCGGCGGCCGCTCATCCCGGGGTCCCGGTCTATCCCGATCACCAGTCGCTCCTCGCGGCGGGCGGACTGGACATCGTGGACGTGGTGACACCGAGCCACACGCATCTCGAGGTAGCGTCGGCCGCACTCGAAGCGGGCTGCGACGTGCTGCTCGAAAAGCCGATGGCCCTGACGGTGGCCGACTGTCGCGCGCTGGTCGTCAAGGCACGCACCCTTGGTCGGAAGCTGGCGGTGGGACACGAGTTGCGGCTGTCCTCCCAGTGGGGCGAGATCCGGCGCCTCATCGACCGGGGTGTGATTGGCGAGCCACAGTACGTCCTAGTGGAATTGTCGCGGAAGCCCTACCGGCAGGGTGCTTCGGGCTGGCGTTACGATCCCGCGCGCGTTGGCAGCTGGGTGCTGGAGGAGCCGATCCACTTTTTCGACCTTGCACGCTGGTATCTAGAATCCGCGGGCAACCCGGTTGAGCTCCACGCGCTCGGCAATTCGCGGGATCCCTCGCGCCCTGGACTCTATGACAACTTCAGCGCGACCTTCCGCTATGCTAATGGCGCCTATGCGGTGGTCTCGCAGACCCTCGCCGCGTTCGAGCATCACCAGACGGTCAAGATCACGGGCCGGCGCGGCGCGATCTGGGCCGGGTGGAGCGGCGCCCTCGATCGGACGCTGGAGCCGAGCTTTTTCCTGAAGGTCTTCGACGGGGAGCGGCTGGAGAATGTCGCGCTCGCGCGCCACAGCGGGGAGGTCTTCGAGCTGCGGGAGGAGATCGCCCGCTGCGTGCGGATGGTCCGCGGGGAGTGCCCGCCGGCAGCCACCGGGGAGGACGGCCTCTGGTCGACCGCCCTCTGCCTCATCGCGGAGGAGTCGATCCGGCAGGGTCGCCCGCTCCCGGTGGGTGATCTGCTGGCGCCGGGTTGACCGGGTGCCAGCGGGAGCCGGGCCTCGAACTCCGTCCATTCGGGCTCCGAACGGAGTAGGCACACCTACGAACGCGGATGACGTGCGCGCCGCGTTGCCCACGCAGGAGACGGCCACCGTGCGCAATCGCGGTGTAGCGCACACCTACACCATCGCACCGATGCCGGCATCTTGCGGCTTAAGCGGGCGACTCGGAACGAACTTTCACACCGCTGAAACCGCCCGCGCGCGGAGGCCGTCTTCCCGCCGCCGATGGCTTTCTCTTCCGCGCTGACGTTCGCCCGTGTTACGCCCGTCCTGAGGGGCCTCGCGCTCGCCGCGCTGATCTGGACGGGTGGTGCGGCGCCGGTCCCGGCGGAGTCAGGAAACGCGGGGCGCCTGAACGCGCGGCCACTATTCCTCGAGGCGGCCGACGCGCTGCTCGAGTTGGCCGTCAAGCCCGACCAGGCGCCGGTCTGGCGTTTCCCCGGTTTGGTGCCCGACGAGGTCGAGGCGCGCCTCCGTCGGGCGGGGGTGGAGGAGGCGCAGCTTTCCGTACTCCGGCGTCCCGAAGTCCGACGGGTGGGTTCGGACGGCGTGGCCTTGCTGCCACCCGTGGCCGTGCTGCTGGAGTTCAGCCCGGAGGTCCGGGCCGCCGTGTACGCGGAGCTCGCCCGCTCGCCGCTAAATCCCGATCACTTTGGCCCCCTCTTCCTCTTCGGTCAGCCAGATGCGTGGCTGGTGGGCTCCGACCTCAGCGCGACGCAGCAGGATCTCGTCAAGCGCCTGCGCTGGCAGCGGGGCGGGCATTGGCGATTCAGTGACGTCTCGGCGCTCATCCAGGCCGCCCGGTCCGCGTCGGAGATCCTCGCGGCGCGCCGGTTTATGACCCGGCGGCAGGCGTGGCGGCTCTGGCTGGAGCCGCCCGCGCCGGCGCAGCAGGAGGCGTTTCTGCGCCACTGGACCGCCGACGAGCGCCACTTGGACACGCAGCCGTTGCTGACGGCCCTCGCCGCCGGCCGGGCGGGGGATTCACTGGAGTTAGCGCTCCTGCTGCCGCCGCTCGCGCGCGAGCGCGTCTACACTTACCCCTCGCTGCGTGACGCCGTCGCCGGACGTTTGCCCGACTGCAACTGGACGGCCCTGAACTTCTTCTCCGCCCGACCGGAGACCTACTACCTCGACCCGCAGCCGGCCTACCTCGAGCTGACGCAGAACTACCGCGAAGTGGCGTCGCCGGGGAGCTTCGGGGATCTTGCGTGCTTCATCTCTCCCGAGGGTCTCGTTTTCCATTCCTGCGTGGTCCTCGGGGACGGCTTCGTCTTCACCAAGAACGGTGAGGGGTTGTTCGCCCCGTGGCTAATCATGCCGCTCCGGGATCTTGAGGCCGTCTACGGCGACGAGGGCCGGCGGTCGGTGCGCTACTTCCGGCTCAAGCCCTAGGGGATGACATTCGGTTAATGGGCGCTCCCCGGTGGTGTCATCCGCTGGCGGTTCAATCGGGGATGATCGCGGCGCGCAGTTTCCCTTTCCGGGTCGGGCTTTTTTTGCCCGACAGCCGGCGTCGGCGAGACCACTTGGGAGGAGGCGCTCGACTGGGCCGCTCCCCTTAATACCTGGGGCAATTAAGACTGGCGCCGCCCGGTCCCGAGGGAGCTCTTCAGCTGCATGAACCTCAGTGAGAGCAATCCCGCGATTAATCCTACCTTCCTCCCATCGCGCTCGTGCGGGTCGGCGGCGTACCGGTGGACTCGCGGCCTCTACGACCCGGCCGCGGCGCGCCCGTGTAACGGCCACCACGACATCAACAATCTGGACGGCGTCCTCGCTGATCGGGACACGATGCAGATGTGGACGCAGGTCCCATCCCCCGAACTTGAACGGGCCGCGCTCGTCACTCGGGCCCGGGCCGGAGATCAGCCGGCCCAGGCCGAGCTGGTGCGGCTTTATCGCCGGCGTCTGCGCGGCTTCCTCCGGGGCCTCGTGGCCGACCCTTGGGCGGCCGAGGACGTGCTACAGGTGGTCTGGGTCAAGATGGTCACCCAGATCCGGTTATTGCGCGAGGTCCCGCGATTCGAGACTTGGCTTTTCACCCTGGCGCGCAACTGCGCCCTCGACCACCGGCGTCGCCTTCGTGGCCGGCCCGCGATCCTCGTTGAGGAGGGCTTTTGGGCGGGCCTGACGGATCCCTCCGCGGAGGACCGCGTGCACGAGATTCGGGAGGCCCTGGAAATTGCCCTTCGGCGCTGTAGTGGCCGCGATCGCAGGCTGATCGA
>JBILWD010000310.1:0-4400 GCA_044370095.1 Opitutaceae bacterium
CGCAAGCGACGGGTTCAGCCCTCCAGTTCCGTCCAGCGGGCGTAGACGGCGGCGATTTCGGCCTCCAATTCGGGCAGGCGGGCGGCAGCGCGGGCCACCTCGGGCCCGCCGCCCTTGAAGAAGGCGGGATCGGCCATCCGCGTGGTGAGCTCCGTTTGCTCCTTTTCCAAGGTCTCGAGGCGCGCGGGGAGGGCCTCCAGTTCGGCCCGTTCCCGATTGCTGAGCTTGCGGCCCTTGGCGGCCGGGGTCGCGCCCCCGGACGCCGCCGGGGAGGCTCCCGTGCCCTTGCTGGGGTTAGCGGCGGCCTTGGCGGCGGCCGCGGCCCGGGCCGCCTGCGCGGCCTGCCAGTCATCGTAGCCGCCGATGTGCTCGGCCAGCACCCCGTCGCCCTCAAACACCAACAGGCTCGTGCAGACTTCGTTCAGAAAGGCGCGGTCGTGGCTCACCAGCAGCACCGTCCCGCCGAATTCGACCAACAGGTCCTCGAGGAGCTCCAGCGTCTCCGCGTCGAGGTCGTTGGTCGGTTCGTCCAGCACCAGCACGTTCGCGGGCTTCGTAAACAGGCGCGCCAACAGTAGCCGGTTGCGCTCGCCCCCCGAAAGCGCCCGCACTGGGGTCCGCGCGCGGGTCGGTTCGAACAGGAAGTCCTCCAAGTAGGAGATCACGTGACGCGTGCGGCCGTTGATCGTGACGGTCGTGTTGCCGTCGGCCACGGCGTCCTGCACCCGCATCGATTCGTCCAATTGCGCCCGGAGCTGGTCGAAATAAACGACCTCCAGCCGGGTGCCGGCCTCGACGGTGCCGGCCTGCGGGGCCAGTTTTCCGAGGAGCAGGCGGAGGAGGGTGGTCTTGCCGGCGCCGTTGGGGCCGACGATCCCGATCTTGTCCCCCCGCTCGATGCGGAGGTCGAGGTCGCGGACGATCCAGCGTTCCTCGTAGCGGAAGCGCAGGCCGGTACAGGTAACGACCTTAAAGCCGGAGCGGTCGGCCTCTTGGGCGGACATCCGGGCGGTGCCCTGGCGCTCCCGCCGGGCGGCGCGCTCGGCCCGCATCGCCTGCAGGGCGTGGATGCGGTTCTGCGCCCGCGAACGCTGGGCCTTCACCCCGCGCCGGATCCAGACCTCCTCCTGCGCGAGTTTCTTGTCGAATTGGGCCCGCTGCACTTCCTCGGCCTCCAAGACGGCCTGCTTGCGGGTCAGGAAGGTGTCGTAATCGCAGGACCAGCCGATCAGGCGGCCCCGGTCCACCTCGACGATGCGGGTCGCCAGCCGCCGCAGGAAGGCGCGGTCGTGGGTCACGAACAGGAGCGCGCCGCCCCATTCGAGCAGGAAGTCCTCCAGCCCCCGGATGGAGTCGAGGTCCAGGTGATTGGTGGGCTCATCGAGCAGCAACAGCGACGGGTTGGTGGCCAAGCCCCGGGCAAGCAGGACGCGCCGCTTCTGGCCGGCGGACAGGGAGGTGAATTCGGCTTCGGCCGGCAGGGCGAGGCGCTCCAGCAGGCGCTCGACGCGGTCGTGCTGCTCCCAGTCGTTGTGTTCCTCGTAGCTGCCGCCCGGACCCTCAACCACTGCGCGGACCGTTCCCACGAGCCCGGCCGGCACGTCCTGCGGTAGCGTGGCGATCACGGCGTCCGGGGGCGAACGGAAGATCTGGCCTTCGTCGGGGGCGAGGTCGCCGGCGATCACCTTCATCAGGGTGGATTTGCCGGCCCCGTTGCGCCCCACGAGGCAGACACGCTCACCGCGCTCCAGCTGCAGGTTAACGCGGTCCAGCAGGGGGGCGCCGCCGAAGCTGAGGCTGACATCGAGGAGGCTAACGAGGGCCATAAACGGACGAGCGTCGCGGGCGCGCCGCCGGGAAGCAAGGTTCGCGCGGGGAAATCCCCGCCTAGTGCGGGAATAATTCCCGCTGCTGGAGCGCCGCGCGCCGGCCCGGATCGAGGGTGCTGAGGCTCAGGAGCTGCAGTAGCGTGAGCCCGCCGATCTGGGGGTCCTCGGCCAAGGCGATCAGGAGCAGGGCCCCGGCCAGGGCGTCGTAGAGGGCCGCGTGATAGCGGCGGCGATCCGGCGGGCAATGCTCCAGCGCGAGGGCGTCCAGCCTCGCCTGCAGGCCGAGCGCGGCGATCAGGGCTTCCAAGCGCCCGGAATCGAGGTGGGGGAGCAGTTGTTCCACCAGCCGGGCAGTGTCGACCCAGGGGCCCCAGTCGACGATCCGCGCTCCCGGGCGCGTGAAGTCGGGCACGTTACGCGGATAGGGCCAGACGGCCTTAAGCAGGCTGTTCTCGACGCCTGCGTAATGCGCCGCGAGGGGGCCCAGTTCCCGGAGGCTCAGGAAGTAGCTCCATTCGTCGGCAAAGGGCGCCTGACCGGCGAGCGCGGCCGGCTCCAGCCCGTGCACGGCCTGGTCTTCCGCGCGGATGCCGCCGGTCGGCCGGCACTTTCGGGTGCGCGTCGACACCACGGTCCCCCGGTGCACCTCGGCGACTCCGAACTCGAGGATGCCCGAGCCTAGGCTGCCTTCAAAATCGACGAAGAAGATCGGTTGGTGCGTCCAAGACACGGGGCGAGCGAGAACGGAAATCCCGCCGGTTCCAAACCCGCAGTGCGGGAATCGGCGGAAGCTTGTGCCCGCCCCGCCGCGAGGGTAACGTGGTGGCCGTCCCCGCCTCCCGATGAAGCTCCCTGTGATCCACGGCCAGCCTTCCTGGCCCCTGCGCTCCAGCCACGTCCACGCCCACCTGACCCGCCTCGGCGGCCATCTCGGGCCGGTCCAGTTCCGGCTGGGCCGCCGCACGGTCGCGCCGCTCTCCGTCGCTCCGTGGGCCGAGGAGACGCTGCCCCGGGAGATGCCCGCGCTGCTCAAGGCGCTCCGGGGGGATTTCTTCTGCGCGCCCTTCGGGGGCAATGGCACCCCTTGGCGCGGCGAACAGCATCCGCCGCACGGCGAGACGGCCAACGCCGTCTGGCGGCTTGAGGAGCTCGCCCACGACGACGCCGCGGTGACCCTGCGCGCGCGCCTCGACCTGAAGGTGCGCTCCGGGCGCGTCACCAAGACCATTATCCTGCCCGAAGGCAGCCCGGTGGTCGGACAAAGCCACGAGATTTCCGGGGCTCGGGGGCCCCTGAGCGTCGGCCACCACGCGATGCTGCGCTTTCCCGAGGACCCCGGGTCCGGGCTGATCGCGACCAGCCCGTTCGTCCGCGGCCAGGTGTTGCCCACGCCGTTCGAAGATCCAGCCCAACGGGGATATTCCAGCCTCCAGCCGGGCGCGGAGTTCACCTCCTTGGCCGAAGTGCCCCTGGCGAATGGGGGAACCACCGATCTTTCCGTGTACCCGGCCCGGCGCGGCTTCGATGACCTCGTAATGATCACCGCCGCGCCCGACCTGCCCTTCGCGTGGAATGCGGTCACGTTCCCGGCCCAACGTTACGTGTGGTTTTCGCTCCGTGATCCCCGCGTGCTCCGCCATACGATCTTCTGGATCTCCAACGGGGGCCGCCATTACGCGCCGTGGAACGGCCGCCACACCGGCGTCCTCGGGCTGGAAGATACGACGAGTTACTTCCACTACGGGCAGGCAGAGTCGGCCGGGGCCAACCCGCTGCGGCGGCTAGGCCTGCCGACCACGCTCACCCTCGCCCCGCGGCGGCCCACGACCGTCCGGACGCTGATGGGCGTCGCCGAGGTCCCGGCCCGCTTTGGGCGCGTGGCGCGGATCGAACCCGCCCCGGGGGGCATCGTCCTCGTCTCGGCCCAAGGGGCGCGTGTGCCCGTGGCCGTCGATCTGAACTTGCTGCGCTGAGCGCCAGAGGGGCGGCAGGGGAGCGACAAACCGTCCCAGTTTGGGTCGGACGCCGGCGCATCGTGTCCCGCTCTGCCCCGGCGAGTAGGGATTCTCCCTCGGGCGGGCGTTGCGCCGGGATGGCGCGGTCTATGCGGAAGGAGGGGATATGGATTCCGCCAAGCTCACGCAAATGTCCCGCCAAGCTGTTACCGATGCCCAAGCTCAGGCCCGGCGTCGCGGGCACGCCGAGGTCGACACGTGGCACCTGCTGGCCGCCCTGCTGGGCCAGGAGAACGGCCTCGTGCCCGGGTTGTTGGGGAAGCTGAACTTGGAGCTGGGGACGGTCACGGCGGCGGTGGAGCGCGAATTGGAGCGCTTGCCGCGGGTCTCCGGTTCCGTCGACACCTCGAAGGTGTACGTCACGCCCGCCGTGCAGGAGGTCCTGACCCGGGCGGAGGACGAGGCCGCACAGCTCCGCGATGAATTCGTCTCGGTGGAGCATCTGTTCCTGGCGCTGCTTGAGATCGCGCGCCCGGAGGGGTTGCGGAAGCTGTTGCGCGGCCTAGGGCTGGAGCGGTCCCGCGTGCTGGAGGCGCTGAAGCAGGTGCGTGGGGCG
>JBILWD010000311.1:0-4384 GCA_044370095.1 Opitutaceae bacterium
TGGGAATCCTTGTAGTTGAGCAGCCACCACAGGGCGTGGTCGCGGACCATCCCGGTGGAGCGCGCGGCGACGTCGACCAGGGCTTGGGCCGCCTCCGGGGCGGCATTGAAGCCGAGGGCGGTGACCGCGGCGAGGCGGTCCGGCTGGGGGAGGGTCTCCGCGACCGCGCGGGCGGTGAAGGCCTTTTCCGCGCCCGGGGGGCCGAGGCGCCAGAGCAGGTTGGCGTACTTCGCGGGCCAGCGGGCGGGATCGCGGTCCGGGGCCTGGGGAGCCAGGGCCGCGGCGATCGCGGCTTCCTTGCCCGTGCAGCCCGTGCCCCACGCCTCGAGGTAGGCGCGGTCCCGGCCGTCGTAGCCGCGGGCGAGGGTGAGGAGCAGGTCCTGGGCGTCCGCGACCGGCACGTCGCGGAGCGCGATGGCCACCTCGCGGCGGACGGCGGGCGAGGAATCCTCGGCGAGGCCACGCGCGTGGACGAGGACGCGGTGGTTCACTCGGCGCAGGGCGCGGAAGGCAGCGATCCGTTGCATCGGGTCCGCGTGCCGCAGCTGACCCTCGACGCGGGCGAGGCCGGGCTCACCGAGGTGGGCGAGCAGGAACACGGCGCGGCCCTGAATGTACGGGTTCGGATCCTCGAGCAGTTTGGCCACGGCGCCCACGGCCTGCGGTCCGGCGGCGCGGAGGCGCTGGAAACCCAGCGCGCGGACGTGGACGGCGGAGTTGCGGAGGGCCGCGATCTGGCCGGCAGTGGTCGTGAGGTCGAGGCGCGGAACGCTCAGCCGGCGGCCCTTGGGGGCGATTCGGTAGATTGCGCCGGCGAAACTGGCGTCGAGGGCGGCGTGGCCGCCGCTGCGAGGATCGAACCAGTCGGCCACGTACACCGCGCCGTCGGGCCCGATGGCCACGTCGGAGGGGCGGAACCAAGTCTTGAGGTCGTCCGCGCGCAGGCGGCCGCGCTGGCCGTCGATGCCGGCGAGTTCCCCGGTGGGGTTGGAAGTGAGGAAGGCGAAGCGCTCGAGGCGATACCCGGCGCCGTCCGCGGCTGGATGGTAGCCGAAGACCACGTTGCGCGAGGTCTCGCAGCTGAGGAGGGTGCCGCGCCAGCGGGCGCCGAGCTCATCGCCCTCGTGGAAGACGATGCCGGTGGGCGCGCCGTTGCCGTAGACATCCCCCGCCGGAACCACGCCGGGGTCGTCCTGCCGCCATTCGGCGACCGCGGTGGGCTGGCCGGGGCGGCGGTCGGCGCCCCAGGCGCGCTTGCCGTCGCGGGAGGCGAAGCCGAAGTTCCCGTACTCCTGCAGGAAGGCGGTGCGGGCGGCCGGCGGGTCATCGTTGTCGTTGTGGAAGACATCGCCGAGGGAGGTCACGGCCTGCTCGTAGGAATTGCGGTAGTTAAAGCCGATCGGCTCCACTTGGGTGCCGTCGGGATTCATCCGGAACGTAGCGCCCCCGATGTACACGTGGCCGTCGTCGCTCTTCTCGCCCGCGAACTCGGGCGGTCGGCGGGTGGTGATGGGGATCCCGCCGCCACTGCGGCCGCCGTCGTAGGGGCTGCCGATGCGGAAGGTGCGGCCGGAGCGGTCCGTAAAGTACGAGCCGCAGTTGCCGTGGTTGAAGTACCACTTCCCGTCTGGGCCCATCGTGACCGAGTGCAGCGAGTGGTCGTGGTTGCGGCCGTCGAAGCCGGTGAGCAGCACCTCGCGCTTGTCCACCGCGGCGTCGAACTTGGCGTCCCGGTTGACGTCGGTGTAGACGATCAGGTCGGGCGTGCAGGAGACGATAATCTGGTTGTCGATCACCGCGATGCCCATCGGGGCGAGGAGCTCGGGCTCCTGGACGAACACGCTGGTACGGTCGGCGACGCCGTCCCCATCGGTATCCTCTAAGACGAGGATGCGGTCGCCGGCGGGGTCCTTACCGGCGTGCCGGCGGTAGTTGTAGGCCTCCGCGACCCAGATGCGACCTTGGGCGTCGATGTCGAGGTTGGCGGGGTTGCGCAGCTGCGGGGTGCGGGCCCAGAGGGTGACCTCGAGGTCGTCGGGTACGGCGAGCATCGCCGTTGGAATGAAGGGGGCGGGCGGCTCGATGGGGGCCGCGGGCATCTTCGGCCGCGGCTCGCCGGCCTTGGGCTGGGCCGCAGGGAGGAGGGGCAGGAGCAGGAGGCCAGCGGCGGCAAGCGCCGCGCGCGCGGGGGCGAGGGGGGCAAAGGGCATCGCGGCGGAGAAAAGGGCCCCGCGCCCGGCTTGGCAATCCGGGAGGGGCGCGGGGCGCGGTTGGTCCGGCGCGCCGCGCCCGGAGTCAGGGCAGGACGGCGGGGTCGAGCCCGATCGTGCCGGCGAGAGTGGCGGCGCCAGCGGGCTCGCGCGCGGCAGCCGCGGCGGCGCGAGCCGCCGCGAGCCGCTCGCGGATGCCGAGTTGCCCCGCGACGTCCGTGTAGTTCGGGCGCGAGAGAAAACGTTCGAGGTAGGTGGCGGCCTGTTCCCAGTAGGCGACGTCGCGCCGCCGCTGCGCCTCGAGGCGGGCCGCGTACCAGTCGCTGGCGAGCAGGGACTCCCGAGTGAACAGTGCACGGAACTCAGGGGCGTCCGCACCGCGGCCCTCCCACTGCCCGTCCCGCATCAGGTGCAACAAGGCCTGGAGGGGTGGCACGGCCTGCGCGACCGAGCCGTCGGCGAAATAGCTCTCCGCGGCGGCGCGCATCGCTCTTACGATGTTCTCCATCCCGTCAGTGAAGACCGCCGGGTCCTGCCGCTCGGGCCGGAGCAGTTCCTCGTCAAAGAGGGTGCTGGGGTTGCCCAGGACGCGTCCGCAGAAGGTCTGGACGAAGCGCGAGGTGATGCGCCAGCCGAGGCGACTGGCGAGCACCGGTTGGCCGGCGTGCGTCCAGTCCGTGCAGCGCTCGAGAAACCCACCGTCGATCAGGAAGCGCGGCGAACGTTCCTCAGGGCTCATCCGCGCCCAAATCTCGGGGACGAGCAGGCTGATGTCGTGGTCGACGCGGAAGTGCGGCCCGATCCAGCCGGCGGCGGAAGAGAAGACCGCGAGGTCGGTCAGGATGTAGCCGACGAGCGCAGCGTTGAGGTCGTGGATTGGCGGGAGGGCGTTGAAAGGGCCCTTAGTGAGCGCGCCCTCGGAGCCGGCGCCCGTGGTCGAGGGTGATTTGCCGGTGAGACTGGCGATGAAGTCCATAAACGCCTCGGGCAACTCCTGGTAATGGAGCGGGCCGAAGACGCACATCGGACGGATGCCGGGCTCGGGTGGGTTGAGGCGGCGACCCGCCAGGACGGCGCCGACCGGGAACAGGGCGGGGGTTGCGGGCGGCAGGCGCCGGTAGAGCTGCGCGCCGATCTGGGCGAGGTAGGACGCGCGGGGATCCTCGAGGTCCGGGCGGCGCTGGAGGTAACGGGGATTCTTGGTGGGCTTCCCGTCGACGATTCGCGGATGCGCGGGCGAGGCGAGGTAGGCCGGTCGCTCCGCGGCAGCAAAGTTCGCGAGCAGGACTCGAATCGGCTCGGTGAAGGCATCGAAACCGATTGCGTCCTCGACGAGGTGACGGACGGCGGCGCGGTCGAGGGGCTCGTAGTTGGAGAGGAAGTTGCCCGGGCGGGAGAAATCGCGCTCGGTGGTCCGGTCGTAGCCGCGGTGGATCGCGTCGTCCGGCCGCTGAAAGAGGGCGGACTCGCAGTTGGCGACGAACTTCACGGGACGTCCCGCGCGGGCGGCGGCGGCGGGCAGGCCGGCGAGCTGGTCGCCGGGGAGAATGATCGCGGCCGAAATGTCGTCCTCGGCCTGAATTTTGAGCGCGGGATGGAAGTCCTTGCGCAGGCTGAAGGTACGCCAGCCGCCTTCGGGGGTGAAGCCGACGCGGAGGAAGTGGGTCATCGCTTTCTCCCCGCCGAACTTCAGCTCGTTGCCGGGGCGCCCGTTGATCGTGTCGACCGTGAAGTGGCGGCGCCAGTCGTCGCCCCACTCCGGCTTGTACACGCGCTTAATGAGCAGCACGAGGTCGAGGATGTGGCGGGGGATTTCCCCGAGCCAGGCGTTGTAGGCTTCGGTGTAGTCCGGGCTGCGGCTGAGGAGCTTGACGACGGAGCCGAGCGAGCGCTCCGGGCTGAGCAGCGGGCGTCCGCGGGGCTTGTTGCGCGCCGGATCGCGGAAGCGTTGCCCGTACTCGTGGCGCAAAATGGCGTCGATCGCGTCGAAGTCGCGGGCGAGGTCCCCGACAAAGTTGGGGGCGGTGAAGATGGCGTCGGCGATGGACTTGGAGATCTCCGACTTGCCGCCTCCGGACACGGTGCAGGGCTTGTGGCAGAGCAGGCCCTCGGCGGTCGTGCCGCGGAGGCGCCAGCGGCGGCCGTCCTCGGGCTTTACCATCTCGACCTTGTAG
>JBILWD010000072.1:0-13003 GCA_044370095.1 Opitutaceae bacterium
GGGGTGGCGGCGGCCGCGGCGGCCTCCCGCGCCTCTCGGCGGGGGCGCAGGACCTGCGTGTAAAAAAGCGCCGCGCCCACGACGCACGCGAGGGCCCCGACGAGCGGGAGGACCGACGCACGTTCCGCGGGGGCCGGGGCGACGGGCGGGGGGGCCGCTGCCGGGGGTGCAACGGGGCGGACCGGGCGGACCGGGCGGCCGGGCGCGGCGGCGGTCGGCGGAGGGGGTGGCGGGAGGCGCACCTTCGGTGATTCGGGAACCGGGAGCGCGGGAGCGCGGAACACGCGTTCCGGGGCCGGCGGCGGCGCCGCGGGCGCCGGCGGGGGGGCCGGCGGCCGCCCCGTGAGGCGCAGCTTGGGCCGGGAAGGTTCTTCCGCCATACTGCCGCCAGCTTGGCGCCGGGCGCCGCCGGGGCAAAACAAAGCGCCCGCCCGCGAAAGTTTCCTCGCGGTCGGACTCGGCGGGCCTAAAGTCCCCCTCCCTGCCGAGAAAATGACCCCGCACCTTCTCCTCACCGCCGCCCTCGCCGCCTTGGCCGTTACTTCCTCGGGCTGCTCCCTGTTCCGCAAGTCGCAGAAGCCCCGGGAGAGCACGGCGATCTCGAGCGAGGTCGAGGCCACCTTCCGGCAGCGCTGGATGGAAAAACGGCTGGCCGAGTTGAAGGCGCAGGGCGTGGCCGACGCGGCCGCGCAGACGCAGGCGGCGCAGGAGTTCGACGCCCGCTACCAGTTCGACCGCAAGCTGGCCCGGTGAGCACCGGCCGCGGACGCGCCCGCCCGTGAACCCGCCGGCGACACCGGCCGGGAACGAGGCGCGCGCCGGCGCGCTGGCCGCCTGCGGCGCGTACCTGCTCTGGGGGCTGGTCCCACTCTACTGGACACGCCTGCACGGCATCCCGGCCCTTGAACTGATCGCGCACCGCTTCGTCTGGTCGTTGGTCGTGCTGCTCGCGCTGACCGCGCGGCAAGGCGAACTCGGCACGGTCTGGGCCGCCTGCCGGACCGGCCGCGCCCTCGGGCCCCACCTGCTGTCCGCGCTCCTCCTGACCGGCAACTGGCTGATCTACGTCTGGGGCGTGAACGCCGGTCACGTCATCGAAACCAGCCTCGGCTACTTTTTAGTCCCGCTGGTGAACGTCGCCGCCGGCCGTTTCGTGCTCCACGAGCACCTCCGGTGGACGCAATGGGTGGCGATCGCCAGCGCCGCGGCGGGCGTGGGCCTGATGATCGTGCAGGCCGGCCGCCCGCCGTGGATCGCCCTCGCGCTCGCGGCAACTTGGGGCGGTTACGGCCTGATGCGGAAACGCTCGCCCCTCGCCGCCTTGCCCGCCCTGACGGTTGAGACGCTCCTGCTTCTGCCCTTCGCGGCCGGCGCCCTCGTCTGGTACCACCTCGCGGGGCAGGGCGCCTTGGGGCGCGTGGACGGCCCGACGCACGCGTTGCTGCTCAGCGCGGGGGTCATCACGACGATCCCTCTGCTGCTCTTCGGTTTCGGCGCCCGCCGCATCCGCCTGACGACCCTTGGACTGCTGCAGTTCCTGGCGCCCTCCCTGCAGCTCGCGCTCGGAGTCTGGGTCTACCGCGAGCCGTTCACGCGGGAACGCGCGCTCAGCTTTGCCTTCATCTGGGCGGCGCTGGCCCTCTACACGGCGGACAACGTACTCGCCGCCCGGCGCGCGCGGGCCTGATCAACGCGTCGCCGCGGGCCGCCGGAACACCAACAGGTGCTGGCGCGGCAACACGCCGAGGTTCTCGACGAACTCCAGCGGGTGCACGGCCAACTCGCGCCGCACCTGGGCGACGGTCATCTTGTGCAGGGGTTTGATTGGCACCTCCGGGTCCTCCCCGCGGTATTCGACCAGCACCAGCCGGCCGCCCGGCTTGAGCGCGCGCGCCAACGCCGCCGTGACCTCAAACGGGAATTCCAACTCGTGGTAGACGTCCACCAGCAGAATCAGATCGCAGCTCGCCTCCGGCAGCTTCGGGTCGCTCGCCGTCCCGAGCACGGGCAGCATCCGGTCCGCGAGACCCCGGCGGGTGAGGTTGGCCTGGAGCAACTCCAGCATCAGCGGCTGAACCTCGACCGCGTAGACGCGCCCGGAGGGGCCCACGCGTTGCGCGATGCGCCACGTGAAGTACCCGCTGCCCGCCCCGAAGTCTGCGACCACATCGCCCGGCCGCAGGCGCAAAGCCTCGAGGAGCAGATCCGTACGCTCCTCCTCCTCGCGCTCGGCGCGCTCCAGCCAACCGGCGCCGAGATGGCCCATCACTTGGGAGATCTCGCGGCCGAAGTAGTACTTGCCGATGCCGTCGCGGGTGCGAGATCCGGCCTCATAACGGGCCGCGGGGGGCGCCGCGGGGGCCGCGGGGGGCGGGGTGCCGCCGGGTAACGCGGCCGCGAAGACGAGGAGGGTGGGCAGGAGCCGGGCGGAGGTCATCGGGGTCGGGGTCTCAGATATCGATCACGCGCCCGCCGCCCCCGCGCGGCCCGAGGCCCCACGCGGAGGCGACGTGGTCCGTGCCACAGTGCGGGCACGGGATGACGTTGCGGGCGGTCTGGCAGTGCGGGCAGACCCCGCCGGTCGAGAACGGATCGAAGCCCTGGCCGCAGCCGGGGCAGCGCCAGAGGGGACCGCCGGGCGGCGACATCCGGCACGCGGGGCAAGAAAACCCCGGGTGGCGCGGCAACCGCTCGAGCGCCTGCAGTTGGCGGGCCTGCCGGAAGCCGCTGAGGCAGTGCGAGCCGAGAAAGCCGGTGATGAGCAGCGTGAAGATCCAGCGCTGGGGCTGCAGCACGAGCAGCGTGGCGGCGAGCGCAACCACGCCGATGGCGCCCGAGATGGCGGCGATGCGCAGGCTGCGCGCGCGGCCGACGAAGAACCAAAGCACCGAGCGCAGCATCTGCCCGCCGTCGAGCGGGTAAACTGGGACCAGGTTGAACGCGAGCAGGCCGGAGTTGATCCAGAAGAGCGCGCTGAGGAAGCGGCGGTAGTCCGGACTGTCTAGCCCCCAGCCGAACTGGGAGCGCGCCCACGAGAATCCGAGGATCACCGGGATCAGCAGCACGTTGACCAGCGGGCCGGCCGCGATGCTCCAGAGCTCGGCCGCGGGGCGCGGCGGCGGTTGCACGAACGCCACGCCGCCGAGAGGCCAAAGGATGATCTCGTCCGCCTTGCCCCCGGTCTGCCGGCAGGCGAGCGCGTGGCCGAACTCGTGCAGCAGCACGATGCCGAAGAGCGAAAGGTACTCGGCGACGTTCCACGCGAACGAGGTGTACGCCCGCGTCCGCACGCTCAGATCCACCACCGCGAACAGGAACCACCACCAGTGGAGGTAGACGCGGACGCCGGCGAAACGGAACAGCGGGAACGAACCGGAGCGCGAGGGCAGCATCAGCGGGAGGCGGGCCACCCGGCGGCGCGGGCGAGACCAGGTTGGGGGCAGACGGGACTCACTTGCCCTTGAGGATCGTGAAGTGGTCGAGCCGCTCGCCCTTTTCGGTGAGGAAAGCTGCGTCCAGTCGGTTGCCCTCGACGTCGAGGACCAGCGAGCCAAGCCGGTAGAGGGAAAGGAACATCGCGGGGTGATCGAGGAAACCGCGCGCCGCCGTCTTCTCGGTCTTGCCCGTGATCTTACCCGAGCTGCCCGCCACGATGTACACGGCGCCCTCGTGCACGCCCTTACCGAGGGTCGCCTTGCGGTAGGGCCCGGTCCCGTCCGGCCGGCCATCGCCGCCGTTCACCTTCATCGCCGCCGTGAAGGTGTCCTGCTTGCCGTAGTGCCGGTCGATGAGGAAGGAGCGCTCGTAGGAGTGGCTGTGGCCGGTCAGGCACAGGTCGACCCCGCCCGCCTCAAGGATCGGCAGGGCGTTCTCCCGCATCTCGATCAGCTGCCGCTCCACGTTGGAGTCGTGCGAGCCCTTGGTGTACGGCGGGTGGTGGAAGTAGGCGATGATCCAGTCCTGCTTCGTCGCCGCGAGGTCGTGCCGCAGCCACGTGAGCATCGCTCCGTCCGGCGAGCGGTCGGAGTCGTGGGAATCGAGGCACACGAAGTGGATGTTGCCGTAGTCGAAGGAGTAGTAGGCCTCGGTGCCCGACATCAACCCGCCCGCCTGCGCGCGGGTCGGCAGGGTGAAGATGTCGAAGTAGACGCCGGACTGCGTGACGGAGGTCGCGGAGCCCGCGTCGTGGTTGCCGAGGGTCGGCCAAGTGACGGTCCGACGCAGGAGGTCGCGGTAGACGTCGAACACGGCGACCTGGTGCTCCGCGTCGGTGCCAGTGTTGTAGGCGTTGTCGCCGAGTTGGAGGAAGACGTCAGTGTGGCGCTCGCCGTTAAAGCGGAGGTACGCGTCGCGGACGGCGGCCTGCTGGCCCTCGTAACCCTTCGAGCCGGCGGTGCCGGCGTCGCCAACGACCCACGTACGGATCGGCCGGCGCGTCCCGTGCGGCAGCGAGGTCACAATGGTCCCGGCTCCCTCGGGCAGCACCCCGCCCGGGTGGCCGACCGCGTAGTGGTAGCGCGTCGCCGGCTGCAGGCCGCCGACGTGCACGATGTGCTCGGTGGTCTTGCCCTTGGGCTGGACCGTGCGGTCGAGGCGCGCCGGATCGGCGCCCACGCGAACCACGCTCTCGGTCGGCACATCGGTCCGCCAACGCACCACGACGCTGTCCGGGGTGCCCAGCTGAAGGTAGGGGCCGCGGACAATGCGCTGCGCCGGCAGGACGGACGGGAGCGCGAGGACGGCGAGGACGAGCAGGGCGGGTTTCATCGTGGGCAGAAAAGAAGCGCGGTTTAGCCGAGAAGGTCTCGCGCCTGCTGGACGAGCGGGGAACGGGCGAGCGGAGCGAGGGGCGCGTCGGTGAGGCCGAGCTGCCGGGCGCGGGCGCGGAGGGTCAGGTAGGCGAGGGACGCGCCCTCGCTGCCGGCGGCACGGGTGCCAGCCGCCGCGAGGTCGGCGGCGACAGGCGCGAGGCAGGTGGGCGGCAGCACGGACTTCTCCGCCAAGAACAACCCGAGCGAGGCGCCGAGGGTCTCGAGCCACGGCCGCGGCTGCGCCGGGATCACGTAGGCGTAGGCCGCGCTGGCCGGCGACCACTCCATATAGGCGCGGACGTCAGCGTGTAGGCGCGAGAGCACCGCGTCCGCATTGGAGGGCGTCCAGCGCGCCGGGAACACCTTGCGCTCGCGCAGGCCCTTTACCTCCCAGACGCGCAGCACGACCTCGTGGTCCCCCGCAGCGACGCGGAGCGAGCCGGTGACGATGTAATCCAGCTCCTCACCGTGCGTCTCCACGAGTTGGCGCAGGTTCTCGGGCGTCCACTCGGACGAGAAGACTACCGGATGGTTCCCCGCGGGCCCCTCGGCGCCCGCCTGGAAGGCCACTGCGGCGACCGCTTGGTAGAGGGCAGCGAACGAGAACGTCTCTGCGAACCAGAGCGGCAAGGCCCGACTGAGTCGGGCGGTCTCGTCCTCTGGGCCGCGCAACGCCTCGGCGGTCGGGGTGACGCCGGGCTGGGCGAGCTGGGTGAAGGCGATGCGGCGGAGCCGGCCGCCCTTGGGCGGCAGCAGTTGCGCGGCGAGCGGCTCGAGGCCGTAGAACCACACCGGCTTGCTCACGGTGATGAGGCCGATCTTTGGCGCGCCCTCGGCGCCGGCGGGCCCCGCGACCGCTGCCGACTCGGGCGCGGCCAGCAACTCGGCGATGGCGTTGGAGAAGCCGTGGAGCCGGTCTTCCAGTTCCGGCCGGTTGAGGGCGAACAGAATGTCCAGCACGTGCTGGGCGGCGTCCGCGTTGCCGAGGGCGAGATAGGCCTGGATCAGGTTGAGGCCGGTGGCCGGGCCGTGGCGGTCGGCGTCGTACCGCGGGGCGATCAGCTCGACGATCGGCGCCAGGTGGCCGGAGGCGCCGAGGTCGCCGGAGATGGTGACCAGCACATCGGCGCGGTCACCGGCCGGGCCGGCGAGGACCTCGTCGTACACCGCGAGGGCGCCGGGCAGGTCGCGGGCCTCGAGGCGTTCGCGGGCGGCGACGAGGCGGGCCTGGACATTACCCGCGGCGGCGGCCGGCGCGGGCGCCGGAGTCCCGGCGGCGGCCGGGGGCGACGCGGGACCGGGAGCCGGCTTGCGGGCGCCGAAGCGGTCGAAAAAACCCATTCCGCGAGGAAAAGGGGCGGGCGCCCGCGCTGGCGAACACAAACGCCGGCAGCCGCGCTCTGCGGAAAGGGGCTGGCGACAAGCTCCCTGCGACAAGCTCCCTTCGACAAGCTCAGGGCCGCAGGGCGGCGAGGGCCGCGGCCTTCAGGGTGACCCCGGGCACCTCGGCGAAGGCCGGGGCGTCCGGGCCGAAGTAACGCGTCGCTTGGCGGGCGGCCCAGTCGCTCGTCACCAGCCGGTAGCGCCGCCCCGCCTCGATCGGCGCAGCGGCGGCAAACACGAGGTTCTCGCCACCGCGTTCCGCGAAAGGGGTGTCGGAACCTTGGTTGCAGCGTGCCTGCAGGCGGAGCAGCCAGGCGCCGTCGACCGTGGCGGCGAACAGCGGCCCGTCGAAACGCACGCAGGCATCGAAGGCGTGGCGGGGCACGTCCCCCGCAGGAAGGCCGGCCCCGAAGGTCGTCGCGCCAATCATCGCCGCGTCGGCACTGGCCGCGCGGCGCGCGGCTTCCACGACGAAGCGGGCCGCTTCCGACGGCGAGAGGGCCCGCGCCCCGCGGCCGACCACCGCGGCATCCTCGGGCGTCAGGTGGCGCGCGAGGACCTCGCGAATCCGGCCCGCGAGCTCGGGATCGGCGGGCGCGGCGGGGACGTCCTCCAGGGCAACCCGCCAGCGCAGGCCAGCGGCGTCGCGTTCGAGGCGAGCGACCGCCGCGGCCTCCAACCAGCTCCCGGTGTGGAAGTAGGCGGTGCGGCCGGCCTCGTGCGTGAACCGCAGGTGATCGTGGGCTCCAGCGACGAGCGTGCCGTCAGGGACAAGTGGTAGCAGCTGCCGGTCCACGGGTACCCCGGCGTGGCTGAGGAGCACTAGCGGCTCGCCCGCGGGCAGTAGGCCGGGCAGGGCGGAACGGGCCCACACGACTGGGTCGGCCAGATCGAGCTGCGGCCGCACTGCCACCCGGAACGTCGCCAGCCGGTCGGTGGTGACGCCGATGAACCGCACGCGATGGCGGCCGAGGGGGACGTCGACGCTCGCCGCGACGTAGGGGACGCCGGTGGCGGGATCGCGGAGGTTGCCCGCGACCAGCTGCGCCCCGGTCGCGCGGAGCCGGCGGATGGTCTCCGGGACATCGTGGAAGTCCGGCTCGTGGTTACCGAGGTTCACGATCAGCGGACCGCGGCGGGCCAGCGCGGCGAGGAACGCGTAATCCACCTCGCCCTCGCTGCGCCGCGCGACCGCGTTGCCGAGCTCGAACGCGTCGCCGTTGATCGCCACCGCGAGCGGCGTCCCGGGATGCCGGGCGCGCACGGCGTCGACCAACGCCACGAATTGCGCGGACCGCTCATAGGCGGAGTGCAGGTCGCCCGCCACGACCACCACCGCCTCGGGGGCGGCGGCGGCGGCCAGGGGTACCTGCAGGGCGAGTAACACGGGGAGCGTCAGTTCAGGGAACTTCATAAACCTCGACGAGGGCCACGCCGGTCGTGCCCCCCACGCCGCTGACTTGGACCGTGTAGGCCCCGGGTGGCAGCGTCGCCAGCAGAGCGGCGTCGCGAGACCCAGCGGGCAGCGGGAAGGCGCCGACGCGCGCGAACGCCGCGGCCAGCGCGGCCCCGCCACCCCAGTTGTCGTTCGCCTCGATCCGCCGCTCGCCCGCAAACAAGCGCAGCTCCGGGTCCGCCACCACGCCGGGGACGCCGAAGGGCGCCGCGCCCAACGTCGGGCCGACCGCGCGGACGAGCACCGCCCGCGGCGAGGAACCACCCACCACGAAGCCCGCGACGAGACCGGTGCCGAGGTGCTTCAGCACGGAGACGTTCACCAGCCGCGGCGTAGTCGCGCTGAACTGCCCGCTGGGCGTCGCGTCGTAGAGCTCCGCGATCACCGTGCCGGCGCCGGTGCCCGCGATCCGCGCCGAGTGGGCGCCCGCGGCGAGGGCCGGCAGGAAGAGCGCGGCGTCGCGCGAGCCGGGGGACGCGTAGGCAAAGGCGCCGACCTGCGCGAACGCGGCCGACAACGCCGGGCCGCCGCCCCAGTTGTCGTTGCCGCCGACCGCCGTCTGACCGGTAAAGAGCTCGAGGCGCGGATCCTGCAGGACAGACGCCGGATCTAGGCCGAGCGGTACGAGCGAGGGACCGGCCGCGCGCAGCAGCAGCGGCTTCGCGCCGGACGTGCCCCCGCCACCCACCACCACGCCGAAGGTGAACGCGTCGTCTGCGCCCTCCAGCGCGGTCAGGATGGAAAGGTTCACGAGCCGGCCCGGGTCGGTCGCCGCGGCGACGGACAACGCGGCCGGCGCGCTGCGCGTCGTGCCGCTGCGGGAGACAATCGCGACCACGTAACTGCCCGCGTCCGCCGCGCGGAAGGCCGTCAGCTCCAGCACCGGAGTATTCGCACCGGCCAGAGCCACGCCGTCGCGGAACCACTGGTAAACCGCCCCTTCCGCTCCGCGCGCCGCGACGCTCAGGCGCACGGACGCGCCCGGGACCACCGCCTGCCCAACCGGGGCCGAACGGATCTCGGGCGCCGGTCGCGTGTCGCGCTGCTCGTAGGTGAGCGACACGCCCTGATCGCCCACCGCGACAATCGCCCCCGCGCCGGCGGCTAAACCCCGGAGGATGCGGTTCACCGGTAGCGCGCTCACGGACCAGTCCGCGGCGTCAGGCGAAACGAGCAGCGCGCCGCTGCTGCCGGCCGAGGCGACGTAGCCGAGGGGCGTCCGCGCCACCGCGTAAATCGGATCCGCCACGCCCGTCTCCACCGACGACCAATCCACGCCGTCCCGCGAGGTGAGCATCACCCCGCCATCGCCCACCGCGAGGAAGCCGGGGCCATCGAAGAAGGCCACTTGGTGGAGAGCGCCGGTGACCCCGCTCGTCGCAGCCGTCCACGCGGCGCCGTCGGTGGAGTGCAGGATGCGGCCGGCGGCGCCGACCAGCACGAAGCGGCCCGCGCCAAAGGCGCCCGCGTTGAGGGCGGTCGTGACGCCGGACGTGCCGGCGGCCCACGCGACGCCGTCGGCCGAGGTGAGGACGGTGCCGCCGCCGCCCGCGGCGACCAAGCGATCTGGCCCCGCCGCGATCGCGAGCAGCTGGGCCGTCGCGCCGGAGGTGCGTGCCGTCCACTCGGCCGCATCCGAGGAGGTGAAGATGCGGCCGCCATCGCCGACCGCGACGTAACGGCCCTGGCCGAAGGCGACCTCATTGAGGTTGCCGAACGCCGGGTTGGGGGCGGCGCGGGTCCACGTGACCCCGTCCGCCGAATGCTGGACCGGGACCACGGTGGCACGGGTGACCGGATCGGTGCTCTGGCCCACGGCGACGAAGCGGCCGCCAGCGTAAATGAGGCCGAGGAGGGAACTCGCCTCGCCGCTCCCGAGGCGCCGCCACTGCGCAGGGGAGGCGTTGGTGGCGAAAGCCTCGCCGGCGCGGCCGAGGAGCAGGCCCCCGGGGCCGCCGCCGGCGACCGCGAGCCCGTTCAGCGAGAGGCCGCCCGTGGAGGCCGGGTCCCAGTTCACGCCGTCGGCCGAGACGAGCGGCCCGCCGGTTTCCGCGGCGGCGACCCAGGCTCCGAGCACGCGCGCGATCCCGTTGAGGTTGGCGGTCGTGCCGGAGGTGCGGCGCGTCCACTCCTGGCCGTCGGGCGACGTCAGGATCACGCCCCCCGCGCCGACCGCGACGAAGAGCTCCTCCGCGAAGGCGACCCCGTGGAGGTTGCCCGTGATCCCGCTGGTGCGCGTCGTCCACGTCGCGCCGTCGGGCGAGGTGACGATGCGCCCGCCGTTGCCGACTACGACCCAAGTGCCGGCCCCGTAAGCGGCAGCGCGAAGGGAGATCGAGACGCCAGAGTTGCGGCGGGTCCAGCTCAGCGCGTCGGCGGAGGTGAGGAGCAGCCCACCGGAGCTGCCGAGGAGCCACGTGCCGGCGGCGTGGGCGGCGAAGTTGAGGCTGAAGTTGTCGAGCGGGCCCGAGAACTGGACGGCCCAGCGGTAGCCGTCGGTCGAGGTCCAGAGTGAGCCGATCTCCTCGCGGGAGGCGGCGTCGACGTAGGGGCCGGTGACAACCCAGCGGCCGCCAGCGTAGGCGATGCCGGTGAGGTGCTGGGTGGTGGGAAAGTCCACCGAGGTGAACTCGCCCTGGTCATCGAACGTGAACACGGTGCCGGAGGCGCCGACGATCCACCAGCGGTCGCCGATGCGGGTGGCGGCGTTGAGGTCGGCGCCGGTGGGCTGCCGGCCGTTCCAACGCCAACCGGTGAGGCCGGCGATCGCGGGCACCGCGGCGGAGACCGCGCCCGCGCCGGCAGCATCCACCCCGCGCACCTGCAGCGAGTAGGTGCCGAGGGCGGCGGGAGTCCAGGCGAGCACGCCCCCGGCCCCGGGGACCTCACTGACATTCACGCCGTTGGCGTAGAGCTCGAGGCGGGAGTACCCGGCGCCGGCGGCGGCGAGCGGGTTGGATTTGCCGACCGCGACCCTCAAGGCATCGGCTTCGAGGCGGAGCGTCGGCACCGGTAAGGCCGGCTCGCCGACCGCAGGAACCTCGGTGGAAAAGAGCAAGCCCTCGCTGCCCACGGCGACCACGCGACCCCCGCCGGCGGCGAAGGCGCGGACGGTGCGGGTGGAACTTTCGAGGACAAAGCCCTCCCAGCCGGCGGGATCCTCCGCCAGCTGCAGCCGCCCGCCCGCGAGGCCGGCGAGCAGCACGCCATTCACCGACAGCATCCGGTAGGTGGCGGCATTGGTCGCCGTAGGCGCGGTCACGCGCGTCCACGTGGCGCCGTCCGCCGAGCTGAAGATCGTGGTGAAGGAGCGGACCACCCAGCGTCCCGCGTGGCGGGCGACGCCGGTAAAGGAGTTCGTCACCGGCAGCGTGCGGTTGGTCCAAGTCAGGCCGTCGGGCGAGGTGAGCACGCGCCCGGAGTCGCCAGTGGCGACGAATAAGCCGTCCGCGTAGGCCACGGAGCGGAGCAAGTTAGTCACGCCCGACGTGGCCGGCGCCCAGCCCGTGCCGTCGACCGAGGTATAGATGGTGCCGCCGTCACCCACCACCACGAGGCGGCCCGCGCCGTGGGCGATGCCCCAGAACTGGACCGTCCCGGCGTCGAGGTTGACGGTGGTCCAGCGGACGCCGTCCTCGGAGAGGCCGACGAGGCCCTTCTGGGCGGCATTGCTGAAGCGGTAGCCGGAGGCGACGAAGCGGGTGCCGTCGTGGACGATACCGGTGAGACTGTTGCCGCCAGGGAACGTGCGGCGGGTCCAGGTCTCGCCGTCGGGCGAGGTGAGCACGGTCTGGTTGATCCCGACGGCAACGAACTGGCCGCGGGCGTGGGTGACGTCGTACAGGAGTTGCGCGGCGGTGGGCGGATTGGCCTCCGCGCGGCGCGTCCAGTTGTCGAGGGTGTCCTCGACATCGACGGTGAAGGTGCGGCGCGCGACGCCGCCGCGGCCGTCGTGGGCCGAGACGCGCAGGGTGTAGAGGCCGCCGGTGGTGAAGCGGCGGGTGAGGGTGTCGAGGGTGGGCTGGAGCGTGCCGTCGCCGAAATCCCAGCGGAAGTAGAGTGGATCGCGGTCCGGGTCCGCCGCGGTGGCGCGGAAGGTGAGGTTGGTGCGGGCGAGGAGGCGGCCGGCGGGCAACGCGACCTCGAGCGTGGGCTCGGAGTTGCCGTCGAAGGCGCCGAAGGCCACCTGCACGTCGAGGTACTCGGCGGGGGCCTCGCCGCCAGTGGCGAGGGGTTTCAGGGTGATGCCCGCGTCGGGGTCGACGAAGGTCTCGCCGACGCGCAGCGGGGCATCGTCGGCGCCGCCGGCCGAGCCGGGGGTGGCATCGAGCAGGTAACTGCCGGAGCCGGAGGTGAAGCGCGGGGCGCGGCCCGGTCCCCAGTGCAACTGGAGCCCCTGGCGCACGCGTTCGGCTTGGGCGGAACCAAAGGCCGTGGGCGCGAAACGGCGGTGCTCGACCCAGAGGTCATAGCCGAGGCCGGCGGGCGAGAAGCGGAGGGCGCGCAGGCCGGAAGCGTCCCCATGGTCGTGGCGGTGGAGCCGGTAGGTGCCGGACGTGGTGACGGACGTGATGGCCTCGGCCGGCAGGTAACCGAGCCGGTCCTTTTGGCTGACGTTGAAATGGTTGTTGGCGCTACTGCCGGAGCGGCCCATCGCGTCGAACGGATCGCCGTACTCAAGGTGCGTGCCCGGGCCGGTCGCAACAGGGCCCGCGGGAATCCAGTAATGGGAGTGGGACAGCCCCTGCGTATGGCCGAGCTCGTGGTAGGTCGTGCCGGGATTGATGTTCCCGTTCATCCGCACCTGGGGTCCGGTCAACTGCGCCTGACCCCCGAACGCGTAGGCGGGCATCCGTTTGAAGAGGACGATCCAGCGGTCGTACTTGTCCGGGTCGTAGGCGCCGGTGCCGCCGTTGGCCGCATCGTAGGCCTTGGCCAGCGCGGCGGCGGCCGTCTGCAACTGGCCGGCCGAGGTCGCGGACGCGTTGTAGAAGGCCTTGTCGCGCGTCATCCGCAGCACGCCGGGGAGGATGGTGAAGGAAAACGTGGTGCGTCCGTGCGAGGTGGCAGCGAAGAACGCGGCGACCTGGGCGTTGGTCGCCTCGATCTCCGCGGCCGAGGCCACGGCGCCCGGATCATCCGCGAAGTCCACCTGCACCCACAGCACGCGCTTGGCGCCGAGGATCCACGGCGTGTTCGCGGCGGTCGGCGGGGTCCCGGGGCCGAGCACGTAAGGTCCCTCGCGCGCCTCCGCAGCGAGCAGCGCGGCGCGGCGCGGCTCCAGTTCAGCTGGGCCCGTGAACACCTCCACCTCGCCGCGCTGCTCGCTGCGGAGGCGCGCGAGGGACCTTAC
>JBILWD010000073.1:0-12920 GCA_044370095.1 Opitutaceae bacterium
GCTGCTCACGTCGCATCTCCTTGGCCAGATGGAGGCCTTGTGTGACCGGGTGGCGATCCTCGACCGGGGGCGCCTGGTCGCGGAAGGTAAGGTGGCGGAGTTGACGGGCGGCGCAGGCCGGCAGCAGCTGGAGGTGGACCGACTGGATGAGGCGCAGGTGGCGGAGTTGCGGGCGTGGCTAGCGGCGCGGGGGCGGGGGCTGCACGGGGTGGCGGCGGCGGGGCGGGGGCTCGACGCGGTCTTTTTGGAGCGGGTGGGGCGGGACCGCGTGGGGGGAGGGCAGGCGTGAAGGGGGCGCCGTTCTCGTTCGTCCGTTTGGGGTTGGTCGCGCAGAATACCCTGCGGGAGGCGGTGCGGCAGCGGCTGCTGCACCTGTTCGTGGGGCTGGCGTTGGCGCTGGTGCTCGGGGCGCGGGGGCTGCGGGACTTCAACTTTGGCGCGCCGGAGCTGAAGTTCATCGCGGACTGCGGCTTTGGGGCGATGACCCTGTTTGGTTCGGCGCTGACCATCGCGGCGACGGCGCAGCTGTTCTTCAGCGAGATTGAGAACCGCACGGCGCTGACGCTGCTGGCCAAGCCCGTGTGGCGGGCGGAGTTCCTGCTGGGCAAGCTGGTGGGGGTGGCGCTGCTCACGGCGCTCTTTTGCGCGCTGCTGACGGGGCTGCTCGCGGCCGTGCTGTGGGTGCGGGAAGGGGAGCTGATGGCGCTCGACCCCGAAGGGTTCCGCGGGGGGCGGACGGTGAGTTACGGCATGGTCGCACTGGGCGGTTGGTTGCAGTGGCTGCGGCTGGTGGTGCTGGCGGCCTTCACCCTGCTGGTCGCGAGTTTCGCGCGGACGCAGGTCTTCGCGGTCGTCTGTGGCTTCGGGGTGCTCGTTATCTGCCATCTGCAGCATCTGGCGCAGGAAGCTTACACGCGCGCCGGATCCGGGGTGGGGGTCGCGTTGGGCGGACTGTTTGGCGGGATGTTCCCGAACTTCCAGGTGCTGAGCCTGGCGGACTCCCTAGCGGCCGCGGACCTGCCGGCGCCGGGGACGTGGGTGCGGTTGACGGCGTACGGCCTAGGGTGGGCCTTGGCGGCCGGGCTGCTGGCGGTCCTGAGTTTCCGGCGCCGTGAAATCTAGGCTCGGGCTCGCCGTGGTGGTTTGCGCCGGTCTCGCGCTGGCGGGGCAGGTGCTGGCGCCATTGGTGGCGGAGCCGTGGCGGCAGCGCCGGGAGCGAGAGCCGGCCCTGCGACTGGAGCCAGGGGTGGCGGCGGCGGGCCAGGGCGTCACTCTAGCGCTGCTGGGCGGCTTCCGGGCGCTGGTGGCGGACGCGGCGTGGATCCAGATGTATGCGCGCTGGGAGCGCCGGGACTTAGCGGGGACGGAGGCCTTTGCGCGGTTGGTCACGACGGTGGATCCGCGGCCGGTTTATTTTTGGCTGAATGCCGCCCGCATCCTCGCGTATGACTTTCCGGCGTGGCGGATCGAGGCGGCAGGGGGATATGACGCGGTGCCGACAGCGGTGCAGCGGGGCGTCAATGAGGCGCAGGCGGCGGCGGCGCTGGAGTTGCTGGGGGCGGCGCGGCGGCGCCATCCGGACAGCGTCGATCTCTGGGTGGAGGAGGCGAATATCCACCTGAACCGGCGGGGGGATCCGCTGGCGGCGGCGGCGGCGTACCGGGAGGCGTGGGCGCGGCCGCGGGCCCCGTACTATGTAGCGCGGTTGCGGGCGGAGGTGTTGCGCCGGGCGGGCCGGCGGGCGGAGGCGCTGGCGTGGCTACGGGAGATCCATCCGGCGCTGCCGGCCGGGGATCCCGGCGCTGGGGCGGAGCTCGTTCTGCAGCGGATCCGGGAGTTGGAGGCTGAGCTGGGAGTGGCGGCGGGGGAGGCTTATCGGCCGACCCGATGAAAGCGTTGCAGCCCCGCCGAAGACTCTGCCTGATGGTCCCGCACCGCCGATGAAGATCCTGACGCTCCAGTTCGTCCTCGCCTTGGTGGTGTTGTTTTTTCCGCGGAACGCGCTGCGCGCGGGGGGCAACCTCTTGCGCCGCAAGCGGCGACGGTCCGGCGGGAGCGAGCGGATCTTGGAGCCGTGGAAGGATCGGGAACCGGGCGATCCGCGGATTGCGCCGGCGGTGGAGTTCCTGAAACCCCGCAATTACCTAGACTTGGTGCGGGCCGCGGCGGGCGGGGTCGCGTTGTGGGGCGGTTTTTATGTCCCGCCGGCGCTGGCCGCGGATCCGGCGGCGGGAGGGCGGATGCCGCTGCTGGTGCTGGGTCTGAAGTGCCTGCTCACGCTGCTGGCGGTGGTGGTGCAGTCGATCCGCTATGAGAAGGTGAAGGTTTCGTTCTTCCCGCCCATCTTCTTCCTCGGTGGCTTGGCGGTGGGCGCGGTGGGGTACCAGGCGGCGGTATTTGCCTTCGTTGGCATCTGGGTGGTGAACGCGGGGATCAGCAACGCGCAGGGCTTCCTTGCGGTCTACGCTTTGCTGCTGCTGGGGTTTGGTCTGCTGTTCAATGGCTGGCGCAGCATTCCCGCAGCCGCGATGGCGTTCACCGCCTTCTTCCCGGTGCTGCTCAGCCTGATGGTGCGGCGGCCGCTGATGATCTTCACCCGTAAGGGGAGTCGGGACTAGTGAGCAGCGCAGGCTTGGCCCTCTGGTGGGAGGCCGCGCGGCCGCGGACCTTGCCGGCGGCGCTCGCGCCGGTGGCGGTGGGCTCCGGCCTCGCGGCGCACGAGGGACGCTTCCAGCCGGCCGCGGCCCTGCTGTGTCTCGGCTTCGCGGCGCTCGTGCAGGTGGGTACCAATTATGTGAACGACTACGCGGATCACCGGCGAGGCGCGGATACCGCGGAGCGGGTGGGGCCGCGTCGCGCCGTCGCCGCGGGGCTGATCAGCCCGGGCGCGATGCGGCGGGCGGCTTTCCTGACCTTCGCCCTCGCATTTGCCACCGGGCTCGGGCTGGTTGCCTGGGGCGGGCCGTGGCTACTGGTGATCGGGGTGGCGAGTATCCTGAGCGGGGCGGCTTATACGAGTGGCCCCTACCCGCTGGCCTACCACGGGTTGGGGGACCTGTTCGTTTTCCTGTTCTTCGGGCTCGTGGCGGTCGGCGGCACGGCGTTCGTCCAGACCGGCGGGTGGGGTTGGCCCGCGTTGTGGGCGGGTGTGCCGGTGGGGCTGCTGGCGGCGAATATTTTGGTCGTGAACAATTACCGGGACGTGGAGACCGACGCGAAGGCGGGCAAGCGGACCCTGGTCGTCCGCTGGGGTCGTCGGGCGGCGCGGATCCAGTTCGGGCTTTCCGCGGGGGTGGCCTTCGCGGTGCCGGTCGGATTCGCGCTCGCCGGCTACGGGGCCACGGTGCTCTTGCCGCTGGCGCTGCTGCCCGTGGCGGTGATCCATGGGCGGCAACTGGCTCGGGCGACCGAACCGGCGGAGCTGATCGCGCTGCTGGGTGCGACTGGGCGGTTGCTCGCCGGGTTCGGAATCCTGTTCGCGGCGGGACTGGCCGTCTGAACGGTCCGCGACGGCGGGTGGGATCAGCCCACGTGGGCCTCGAGCTTCGCCTTGAGCGTGGCCTTCGAGGTCATCCCGACGATCGTCTCGACCGCCTTGCCCCCCTTGAACAGGATCATCGTGGGAATGGCGCGGATGCCGTGCTGGGCGGCCACGGAGTCGTGGTCGTCGATGTTGACCTTCCCGATGGCCACCTTGCCTCCCATCTCCGTGGCGAGCTCGTCGAGGATGGGCGCGATCGCCTTGCAGGGGCCGCACCACGGGGCCCAGAAGTCCACGAGCACGGGAGTGGTGCCCGAGGCGGCGACGGCGGCGGCGAAGGATTCAGTGGTCAGGTGGGCGACTTGGGCGGACATAGATTCAGCGGTTGAGGAAGAGAAGGAGGGTGAAGAGGAGCGAGGCGGCGGCGGCGACCCCGCAGAGGCCGACCAACCAGGAAGGGCAGGCTTCCGTTTCTCCGGCGCGGCCGGCGGGGGAATCGGGGGCGCGGTCGGTCACGTCAGCGGGGGCGGGACTTCTCGATGATTTCCCCGAGCTCGCGCGGGTCGACGGTCTCGAGCGGCTTCGAGCGGCGCTTCAGCTCCTCGAAGGTCTTGAGCATCGTCTCCGTCATCACCTCGTGGGTTTCCTGCGAGCCGCCGACGAGCGCGAACTTTTCCCCGGTGGTGATGCGCTTGTGACCGTCCTCGTGGTCGAGCCCCACCCCGAGGATGCCGCTGATCCGGGGGCGCTTGGCGGGACGAGGGCGTTGCGGCTTCTTGCTCACGCGGTCACCGTGGGTGGGATCGTGGGGGTTTCAAGCGGCATTTCGGGCGCGGGGTCAGTGGCGGCCGCTGTCTCGGGTGCGGGTGACGTTACCTCTGGCGCGAGGGGCGCCGGGGGCGGTTCGGTCACCGGCTCTAGCAGGATGTCGGCGAAGGCCTCGTCTTGCCGGACGCGCACCTTGCGGATGCGGGTGAGCTCGAGCATCGCGAGGAAGGTGGCGACGAGCCGGCGCAGCGTGGTGCCTTCGGGGAACAGCTGGGTAAAGGTGATCGCGCCGCTGGCGGGGAGGCGGCTGAGCAGCCACTCCATCTGGTCGGCCACCGTGACCACTTCGTCGTGGATTTCGCCCACGACCAGCTTCTCGGCGAGGCGGCGGAGGACGGTGTTGAAGGTGTTCCAGAGCTCGATGCGGTCGACCTGTCGGAGGCGGCGCTCGGTCTCCAGGCCGCTGGCGGCGGGCACGAGCCGGGGCAGGTTGCCTTGGCGGGTTTCGATGAGGCCAGCGAGGTCCCCGGCCGCGTCCTTGAATTTCCGGTACTGGATCAGCTGGTGGACGAGTTCCCAGCGGGGATCGACCTCCTCGTCCTCCGCGTTGGGATCGACCGCGTGCTGGCCCTTGGGCAGCAGGAGCCGGCTTTTGATCTCCATCAGGGTCGCAGCCATCACGAAAAATTCGCCGGCCACGTCGAGGTCGAGCCGCTGCATCGCGTGGAGGGCGTCGATGTATTGGCGGGTGACCGACTCGATGGGGATATCGTAGATATCCAGCTCGTTCTTCCGGATGAGGAAGAGCAGCAGGTCGAGGGGCCCCTCGAAGACCTGGAGCTTGATGCGGTAATCGGCGTCGGGAACCACGCGGGGATGGTTGGAGCGGGGGGGGACGCCGCAAGGGAATTCAGCCCCGGCGCAGGGCCGCGACAAAGAACCCGTCCGTGTCGTGGCGGGCGGGCCAGACGGTCAGGCCGCCCTCCGCGGGGGCGAAGCCGAAGTCTGCCGCGGGCGGTTGCGGGGTGAAGGCGGGATGCTCCCGGAGAAAGGCGGCGACGACGGCGGCATTCTCGCTCCGGGCCAGCGAGCAGGTGGCGTAGACGAGGAGGCCGTTGGGGCGGACGAGGGGGGCCAGTTGGCGGAGAAGCTCCAGTTGGCGGGCGGCGGCGCGGGCGAGGTGCTCGGGGCGCGTGACCCACTTGAGGTGCGGGGCACGGCGCCAGGTGCCGGTACCGCTGCAGGGGGCATCCACGAGTACCCCGTCGTATACGGTGCGGGATGGGCGGGCGCAGATCGTGACGTTGGGGAGACGGGCCCGCGTGGCGCGCTCGCGCAATTCGGCGAGGGCCGCGGGGCGGATATCTGTGGCTTCGACCGAGCCGGCCGGGCCGAGCAGGCGGGCGAGTTGGAGGGACTTGCCTCCAGCGCCGGCGCAGGCGTCGAGCCAATGTCCACCGGGTGGGATCCCGACGCTGGCGAGCAGGAGTTGGGAGCCGAGGTCCTGCACCTCGACGCTGCCGTCGCGCCAGGCCTCTGTCGTGCTCAGGTCTACCTCCGAGTCGAGGCGGAGGGCATCGGGTAGCGCGGCGGAGGGGGTGAACTTCCAGCCGCGGCGGCTAAATTCGGCGTGGACCGCGGCTGGGTCGGAGGTTTGCAGGCGAAGCCAGAGCGGGGCGCGGTGCGCCTGGCTCGCGGCTTCGGCGGGGGTGAACAGTACGGGCGCCTCGGAGCGAAACCAAGCGGGCAGTAGTTCCACCGGGTCGCCCGTGGGTGGTTCGCCGTTGGCGTAGGCGGCGCGGAAGGCGGTGGTGGCGGGCGTAGCGGCGGCGAGCCAGGCGGCGCGGCGCAGGGCCTCAGCGGGATCCGACTCGAGGTAGGGTTCGATCCAAGGCAGGTGGCGCAGGGTAGTGTAGACGAGTTCCCGGTAGAGGCGGCGGTCGCGGGAGCCGCAGCTAGGGCGGGCGGCGAGGAGTCGCTGGAGGCGCGCCGGCAGGGCAAAGTCCCCCCGCCAGTGCGGCTGGAGGGCGCGGGCGAGCTCGAGGTAGACCCGGCCTTGGCTGGCGGCGATACCCACGGCGCTCAGAAACGCAGGGCGTCGACGCGCAGGTCGAAGCCGAAGCTACTTTCCCGTTTGCGGCCGGAGTAGACGCTCACGGAGCTGGTGACGAGCCAGGTGTTGGCGACGGCGAAAGCGAGGCCGTAGGTCTGTTCGTTAAAGCGGCGGCGTTGCGCATCGTACTGGAGCCGGGTGATGAACTCGAGGCCCTCGCGGAGACGGGCGCGGCCGTCGACCGAATAGTCCTCAAGTTCCCGGCGCAGGAAGTTGTTGCCCCAGCGGAGAGACCAGCGGTCGCCCTCGCGCAGCGTCACACCGGTGTTGAACTCGCGCAGCCCGTCCCCGCGCGCGGACCAGACTTGGAGCGCGTCCAGCTCCAGCCAGGGAGCCGGGCGGGCGGAGAGCTCGGTATGGACCGCGGCGAACCGGCCCTCTGGGGGGCGGGGGCCGACGGCGAAGTCACCGGCGAGATCGAGGCGGAGGAGTTCGCGCACGCCCTCGGCTGGGTCGCGGGTCTGGAGGAGGTTGCCGAGGCCGAGGCGAAACGTGCGGGTGGCGCGGAGGTCGTCGAGGTGGCGGGTCTCGCCGAGTCCGAGAGGCGGCAGGTAGGTGCTGAAGGCCTGCCGGTCGATGCGGGGGATGACGCCGCGGCCGCGGTCGGCACCGGGGAAGTGGCGGTAGGAGAGGCGGGGGGTGAGCAGGTGGCGGAGGCCATCGATCTTCCAGACCGGATCGCGCACGTCGAACGTGCCGCTGAGGCGCAGGGCGGCGTCGAAGCCGGCTTCGCCGAGGAGGCGGAGCTGGTTGCCCGGGCGTGCGTCCCCGTGGCGCAGGTTGGCGTAGTGGGTGAGCCGGCCACCGAGCACCGGGGTGAAGGAGAACCACGGAGTGGGGGCCCAGGGGCGGGAGAGGGCGTAGTAGGCGTCGAGGCGATCGGCGGAGAGGCGGGGGCTCCCGTCCGGGGGGTCTTCGCGGAGGCGGGCGAAGGAAGCTTCGCCACGCTGCCAGACGCCGAGGGCGAGGGGAGTGGGGAGGGCGTCGAAGCGGAGCTCCGGGAGGCGTTCCTGCACCGCGTGGAACCGGTTGGGTTGGAGGCGGGTGAGGAAGGTGAGGAAGGAGTTAGGCGCCGGGTGCGCGATCTCGACGAACGAGTCTGGCACTTGCACGGGAAAGAAGGCGCGCGGGCGAAAATCCCGGAGCACCTCGGAGTCGGACCACCAGTTGAGCTGGGCTGCGATCGTGGTGCCGCCGGTGGTGCTTTGCCGGTGTGACCAGGAAAGGTGGCCGCGGTTGGCGGCGATGGGGCGGCCGAGGAGGTCCGTCAGGCGGTCCCCGTGGTCCCGAATGTAACCGGAGCTGAGGGTGCCGTTCCACCGGTCGTCCGGGGAGGGGTCCGCGTAGCGGGCGGCGGGGCCGAACATCACCCCGCGGGCGGTGTAGAGCCCGAGTTCGGCGCCGAGCCCGAGGCCCGGGCGGAGGGGGAGCAGCGCGCGGGCCTCGCCGAAGAGGCCGAGGGAACGGCGGAAGCCGCCGGCGAGGCCGAGCGCAACGGGCAGGGGCTGGTTGAAATCGTGGCTGGCGCCGCGCAGCGAGAACGGGCGGAAGTCGCCGACGCCGAGCGCGGCTCCGGCGGTGCGGATCCCCTTGCCCGGCAGCACGACCAATTCGGCCGCCGCGAGCGTGGGTTGCCACGGACCGGGTTCTCCGAGCGAAACGCGGGCTCCGCGAAGGGTCACCTCGGCGCGGGTGCCCGCGGCCTCCGTGGCGGTGGCGAAGTAGGGGGGGGAACCGAGGCGGACTTGGCGGGCTTCGAACCGGCCATCGCGGCGGCGCAGGGTCAGCTCTTCGGCCAGCAAGCGGGCGCCGGCCAACGTGAGCACCACCCGGCCGCGGGCGTGAAAGGTGTCGGTGGCGCCCTCCAGGCGAATCTCGTCGGCCGCGAGCCGGAAGCCGTCGCCGGAGACGCGCGCGTTGCCGCGGTAGACGAGATTGCCGCCCGTGCTGAGGCCGAGGTCGAGGGTGTCGCCGGAAAGCTCGACGGGGGGCGGGGTCGCCGCCGGCGCGGCCGGGGCGGCGCAGAGCAGGGCGAGGAGGAGCGGCAGGCAGCGAGGCACGGGCGAAGGAAACCGCCGGGGGAGCGGCGGGGCAAGCCCGTGCCGGTCGCGTCGCGCGGGCTCGCCTCCGGGGAGTGCGGCCACCACAGTCCGGGGGTGATCCTGAACGAATCCGAACTTTCCGCGCTCCTCGACGCGCGCCACGGGGCACCGCACGGCGTGTTGGGGATGCATCCGCACACGCGGGGCCGGGTCCGCGGGGTGGTGGCGCGGGCCTTCCTGCGGGAAGTGGAGACGTGTGAGCTGGTCGAGATCGACGCAACCCCGGTGCGAACGCACCCGATGGAGCGGGTGGCGGCGGAGGGGCTGTTTGAGGTGTTCCTGCCGCGGCGGACGGAGGTTTTTCGCTACCAGTTGCGAGTGCGGCGCCACAACGGGGAGCTACGCCAGTTCTCGGATCCGTACTCGTTTCTGCCCACCCTCGATGCCCAGGATCTGTACCTGTTCAACGAGGGCAACGAGCACCGGGCCTTCGACAAGTTGGGGGCGCATCCGCGGACGCCCAACGGCATCCCGGGCGTGGCCTTCGCAGTGTGGGCTCCCGCGGCGGCGCGCGTGTCGGTCGTCGGAACCTTCAACGGCTGGGATGGGCGCTATCACCCGATGCGGCCGCTGGGTTCGTCGGGAGTGTGGGAACTCTTCATCCCTGGGCTGGAGGAGGGGGAACTCTACAAGTTCGAGCTCCGCGACCAGCGCGGCCACGTCCGCCTGAAGACCGACCCCTATGGCACGCGGTTCGAGGGGCCACCGAATAACGCGGCGATCGTCTGCGACCCGCGCCGTCATCGTTGGGGCGACGACGCCTGGATGGCCCGCCGCCGCGCGCAGGCTGGCCGGCTAGACCGGCCGCTAGCGATTTACGAGGTACACCTTGGTTCTTGGAAGCGCCGTCCCGAGGACGCGGACCGGCCACTGACCTATCGGGAGCTCGCGCCCCAGCTCGCGGACCACGCGCTCGAGCTGGGTTTCACCCACATCGAGCTGATGCCGCTGGCCGAGCACCCGTTTGAGGGCTCGTGGGGTTACCAGGTAACCGGTTTTTTCGCGCCGACCCACCGGTTCGGCCCGCCGGAGGACTTCGCGTGGTTCGTCGA
Source organism: Opitutaceae bacterium (assembly GCA_044370095.1). Taxonomy (GTDB): domain Bacteria; phylum Verrucomicrobiota; class Verrucomicrobiia; order Opitutales; family Opitutaceae; genus ER46. The sequence goes on from JBILWD010000073.1 coordinate 9,517, forward strand.
CCACCTGCACCAGCGCGGCCTCGGCGTGATCCTCGACTGGGTGCCGGCCCACTTCCCGCGCGACAGCTTCGCGCTGGCCGAGTTCGACGGCACCCACCTGTACGAGCACGCCGACCCGCGGCAGGGGGCGCATATGGATTGGGGCACGCTGATCTTCAATTACGGGCGCAATGAGGTCCGCTGCTTCCTAATTGCCAACGCCCTCGCTTGGCTCGAGCGCTACCATCTCGACGGCCTGCGGGTCGACGCAGTCGCTTCGATGCTCTACCTCGACTACTCGCGCCGCGAAGGCGAGTGGATCCCGAACCGCCACGGCGGGCGGGAGAACTTGGAGGCGATCGATTTCCTGCGCCGCGTGAACGATGCCGTCCACCACTACCACCCGGGCGTGCGGATGATCGCGGAGGAGAGCACCTCTTTCCCCGGCGTCAGCCGGCCGACCGCGCAGGGCGGACTGGGTTTCGACTACAAGTGGAATATGGGGCTGATGCACGACACCCTGCGCTACTTCGGCAAGGAGCCCGTCGTGCGCCGGCACCACCACTCCGACCTCACCTTTGGGATGCTGTACCAGTACGCGGAGAACTTCGTTACCGTGTATTCGCACGATGAGGTCGTGCACGGGAAGGGCTCGATGCTGCTGAAAATGGGAGCGTGGCACATCGCGGAGAAGGCGGCGCACCTACGGGCACTCTACGCACACGCGTGGATGTGGCCCGGCAAAAAGCTGCTGTTCATGGGAGGGGAGTTCGCGCAGTCGCGGGAATGGGCGCACGACCGGAGCCTCGACTGGCACCTCTGCCAGTATCTGGACCACGAGGGCGTGCGGCGGCTAGTGCGCGACCTCAATCGGCTGCACACCGGGGACCCCGCGCTGGGCGAGCACGACCTCGATCCCCGCGGCTTCCGCTGGCTCAACTGCGATGCGGCCGACGCCAACGTGTTGGCCTTCCTGCGGACGGACGCCGCAGAGGAATCTCTCTATGCGGTGGTGGGGCACTTCGGTGGGATCCGGCGCGAGCAACGCGTAGGGGTGCCGCGCCGCGGCTACTGGCGCGAGGTCCTCAATACCAACAGCGAGTACTACGGCGGGACCGGGCTGGGTAACGAGGGCGGGCGCGCGACCGAGGAAATCCCGTGGGACGGCTGCGGCCAGTCCCTGCGGGTGACGTTGCCACCGCTGACGGTCTGCGTCTTCCACTGGCGGGCGGAGACTGCCGCCGGTCCCGCGCGCTGAGCCCTTGTCCGGCGCGCGAGTTAGTCGCGCTCGAGCTTACCGCCGGCCTGGCGCCAGCCGGCGAGGCCGGCCTTGAAGTGCCGGACGTTGGTGTAGCCGAGGGCGGCGGCGGCGCTCGCGGCGGCGCGCCACGACGGGCAGGCCTCGCTGCCGCAGTAGGCCACGATGAGCGCGCCCTTGTCCGCTGGCAAAATTTGGGCGAGCTCAGCTTTCCGGGCCGCGTAGTCGATGGCGCCCGGCAGGCGGCCACTCCGGAACGAGGAGGAGCCGTTGGCGTCGATTAGGGTCATCGGGCCGGCGGCCATCGCCTGCACGAGATCCTCGCGGGCAATGACGGGAAACTTCTCCGCCGCGAGGGCGGTAGCGGTGCCGAGCAGGAAGGCGAGGAGAAGAGCGAGGGGGCGCATAGGGGAAACGTTTCAGCCGAAGGCGCGGCGCAGGGCCTCAAGGCTACGCGGCACGGCCGTGGCGGGATCCTCCTTGCCCTCCATCTCGAGCGCCACCCAGCCCGAGTAGCCCGCGGCCGCGAGCAGTTCGGCGATGCGGGGGTAGTCCAGGTCAAGCGTGTACCACTCGCCGCCGCCCGGATAGGTCTTGGCTTGGACGTAGACGGTGCGAGGGGCGATCGCGGCGAGCTGTGGGTAGATGTCGTCGAGGAAGTTCCCGGTGTCCATCAGCGCGCCGAGCCAGGGCGAGTCGAACTGGCCGAGGAGGCGTAGGAGGCCGGCGGCGGTGCGGGCGAGGCCCCAGTGGTTCTCGAGGGCGAGGACGACGCCGCACTCCTCGGCCTTGGGCAGGCAGCGCGCGAGGCCCTCCGCGCACCATTTGAACCCCTCGTCCTCGGAGCGGCCGGGGAGCACCGGCTCGATGCCGCGGTTGGCCATCAACTCGTCGAAGCTCCGGATCGTCCCCCAGCGGCCGGTGTTGACCCGGATCGAGGCGCAACCGAGCTCGTGGGCGATTTCGAGGCAGCGGTGCGTATGCTGGACCTCGGCGGTGAGTTCCGCGGGGTCGGCCTTCACAAAGCTTTGGTGCGTCGAGAGACAGCAGATGGAAAGGCCTCGACGGAAGGCGTGGCGGCGGAGGCGGCGCAGGTAGGCCCGGCCGGCGGCGTCGAGCGGCCCGCGCTCGGGCAGATCCATTTGGCGGTGCAGGATGTCCACGCCGGCGCAGCCCAGCTCGGCGGCGCGGTCCATCACCGTTTCGATCGGCACCTTGGGCGTGCGGAAGTGCCAGTAGGAGTAGGAGGCCACGGCGAGGCGCACCCGGGGACGGGCGGGCGCCGTTGCTGGCGGGGCGGGGGCCGCGGGGAGGAGAGAAGCGGCGCCGCCGGCCAAGGCGGCGAGGGCGTGGCGGCGGCTGAGGGACATCGTGGTTAGGCGATAAGATCCTTAACCACGTGGCCGTGGACGTCGGTGAGACGGAAGTCGCGGCCTTGGAACCGGTAGGTCAGGCGCGTGTGCTCAAGCCCGAGCAGGTGGAGTAGCGTGGCGTTGAGGTCGTGGACGTGGACCGGATCGCGGACCACATTGAAGCCTAGCTCGTCAGTGGCGCCGTGGACGTGGCCCCGCTTCAGGCCGCCGCCGGCCATCCACATCGTGAAGCAGCGGTTGTGGTGGTCGCGGCCGTCATTGCCGCCCTGGACCATCGGGGTGCGGCCGAATTCGCCGCCCCAGATCACCAAGGTGTCGTCAAGCAACCCGCGGCGCTTCAGGTCGCGCACGAGAGCGGCGCTGGCGCGGTCGGTGTCCTCGCAGTTGCGCTTGATGGCTTTGGTGAGGTCCCCGTGCTGGTCCCACGCCTCGTGGAACAGCTGCACGAAGCGGACGCCGCGCTCGATCAGCCGGCGGGAGAGGAGGCAGTTGCGCGCATAGCTGGCCTGGCTGGGATCCTTGATGCCGTATTCTTCCAGTATCGCGGCGGGTTCCTGCGACAGGTCCATTAGCTCGGGGGCGCTGGTCTGGAGCTGGTAGGCCATCTCGTAGCTCTGGATGCGGGCGGCCGTCTCGGGGTCGCCGAGGTCGGCTTGGGCGAGCGCGTTGAGCTCGTTGAGGGTGTCGAGCGAGGCGCGCTGGGCGCGGGCGTCGACCCCGGCTGGGTTGGAGAGGTAGAGGACGGGGTCGCCAGTGCCGCGGAAGGGAATCCCGCCGTAGACCGTGGGCAGGAA
>JBILWD010000074.1:0-12887 GCA_044370095.1 Opitutaceae bacterium
CGTGCTAGGTGGCTCCGGCAACGGCGAGGCCATCGTCGCCAATCGCGTCCGCGGCGTCCGCTGCGGCCTCTGCTGGAACGAGCAGGTGGCCGCCTGGAACCGGGCCCACAACGACGGCAACGTCCTTTCGCTCGGCCAGCGGACGGTCACCGAGGCCGAGGCCCTGGCCATCGTGAAGGTCTGGCTCGCGACCGAGTTCGAGGGTGGCCGCCACCTGCCCCGCATCCGCAAGATCGACGGCGCCTGACGCGGCCCCCCGCGACGGGGTAGGCGGGCCGGACTGGCTTCCGTGCCGGAAGTGCCCAAGCTCCGCGGATGCGCCTCACGTTCCTCGGTCACGCCTGCTTCCTGCTGGAGACGAGCCGCGCCCGCCTCCTCCTCGATCCCTTCCTGACCGGCAACCCGGCGGCCGCCGCCTGCGCCGAGGACCTCGGCTGCGACTACCTCCTCGTCTCGCACGGGCACGAGGACCACACCGGCGACGCTCTGGCGCTTTCTCGCCGCCTCGGGGCGCCGATCATCGCCAATTTTGAAATCGCGGAATACTTTGCCGCCCAGGGCGCGAAGGTGCACGGGATGAACCCTGGCGGGGCGTTCAACTTTCCTTTTGGCCGGGTGAAGCTGACGCTCGCCCATCACAGTTCCAGCGCCGAGGCAGGCCTGCGCCCCATCTACCTGGGTTCCCCCTGCGGCCTGCTCATCCAGGCGGACGGGAAGACCGTGTACCACGCGGGGGACACGGCGCTGTTCCTGGATATGGAGCTCATCGGCAAGGCGGGGCTCGACGTCGCGCTGCTGCCGATCGGGGACAACTACACGATGGGCCCGGAGGACGCGGCCGCGGCGTTGGACCTGCTGCGCCCGCGGCTGGCGGTGCCGATGCATTACAACACTTGGCCTGTGATCGCGCAGGACCCGGCCCGGTTTGCCGCGCTGGCCGCGGCCGGCGGCCACGCAGTGAAGGTGCTCGCGCCTGGCGCGACGCTGGAGGCCTGAGGGGCGGTCCGGGGAGAGTAGCGAGTAGCGGGTAGAGGGTAGCGAGGAGTAGGGGGGGGGCTGGGCCGAGAGCTCGAGCCGCGGCCTTCGCCGTGGGTGCCTGCATGGGGGTAGCGATCAGTGGGGAGTCAACGCCGCGAGGGCTCGCGCCGCGCCGTTGACTTCGCGGCGGGCGAACCATCAATCGGACCACCCTTCCCCGCCGGCCGCGACCCACCCCACCGTCGCCGTCAAACTGGAACCCCCGTCCCATGCCCTGCCTGTCCCTCCCCTGCCGGTGCCTGCTCCTCGCCTTGCCCCTGCTCCTCGCGTTTCCGCTCCGGGCAGCCGAAGCCGGCACCGGGGCGGCCACCGGCCGGGTAAGCCAGGACGGGACGGGCACCTACCTGCAGCGCGCCCGGGTCACGGTGCGGGGCACCGCCGCGCTGGCGTTCACCGACGAGAGCGGGACCTACCGCCTCGCCGACCTCCCCGCGGGCAGCGCCACCCTCGAGGTCTTCTACACCGGCCTCGATCCGCAGGCGGTGACGATTGTCGTGCCCGCGGGGAGCACGGTGGAACGCGACCTCGTCCTCACGCGCGCACGGCCTGACCCGGCCGCGGCCGTGCAGCTCGACGCCTTCCGGGTGGCCACCACGCGGGAAACGGACAGCGAGGCGATCGCGATCAACGAGCAGCGCTTCGCCCCGAACCTGAAGAACGTGATCTCGACCGAAACCCTCGGCGACCCGCTGGGCGGCAGCGTGGGCGACTTCCTGCGCTTCCTGCCCGGCGTGGCCGCCGCCTACGGGGCGCTCGAGACCGAGGGCGTGCTCATCCGCGGTTTCCCCAGCGGGATGACGATCGTCTCCGCCGACGGCATGCAGCTGGCCGGCGCCAACGCCGCGGGCGAACGCGACTTCTCCCCGTCGCGCGTGGCGGTGAACGGGATCTCCCGCGTGGAGGTCACCAAGGTGCCGCTGCCCTCGACGCCGGCCGACACGATGTCGGGCTCGATCAACCTCATCTCGAAGAGCGCCTTCGAGCGCAGCCGCGCTGAATTGCGCTACCGGGCCGGCGTCTCGTCCAACCAGCAGGCCTTCGCGTTCGGCCGGACGCCCTCACCCGACAACCGCCGCACCTGGAAACTGCTGCCCGACCTGAGCCTCGACTACACCCTGCCCCTCTCCCGCGACCTCGGGCTCGTGATCAACGCCCTGCACTCGGTGACCTCGTTCGAGACCGAGACCTGGTACACGGACTACCGGGCCAGCGCGACCGGGACCACCGCGACCCCCGCGAACCCCTACCTGTGGCGCCACCGCAACGTGGAGGTCTCCCGCGACTACGAACGCGACTCGCTCGCGGTGAAGGTCGACTGGCGCCCGCACCGCCACGGCGTGCTCTCCTTGGGAGCCTCGGTCACCTACTACGACCACAACAGCACCAACTCCCAGTTCAACCCGACCCTCGGCAATGTCGGCACCCCGTCCGTGACCGGCGGCAAGTCGCTCTCCTACACCGCCGAGGAGGTGCTCGGCGCCACGGGCCGCGGCTCGGTCGCGCAGGCCTTCAGCTTCTCGCGCAACTACGGCCTGAACCTCGCCGGCGACCTCCGCTACCGCTACGACGACGGGGTGTGGCGCGTGCAGGCTTCCGCCAGCCGCTCCCACTCCAAGGCCTGGCGGCGCGACACCGCCCGCGGCTTCTTCAACAGCCTCGCCGTCGGCCTGAACGTGCCCGTGCGCCTCAACTACCGGGGCATCCGCGGGGGCAACCTCACCGACTTCGAGGTCTTCGACAACGCGGACCGGCCGGTCGACCCCTTTGACCTCCGCAACTACACCCTGAGCTCCGCCGCCGGCGTGCCCAACACCGACGTGCGGGCCACGATCACCGGCGGCAGCCTGGACGTGCGGCGTCAACTCGGCTTCCTCGCCTTCCCCGCGGCGCTGCAGCTTGGCGGCATGGTCCGCGAGCAGACCAACGACGACCGGCGTACCAACGGCCGCACCTACACCTACAACGGGATCAACGGCGACCGCTCGGCCGCCCCGTACCTCGCCGACGTCTACTACGGGGAGCGCAAGTTCGCCGTCTTCGCGCACCGGCCGCCCGTGCCCTGGGTGTCCCCGCACAAGGTCTGGCAGGCCTTCGTCGCCAACCCCGCACTCTTCACCCAGACGCTCGCGCAGGAACGCACCACCCTCAGCAACAACATCCTCCAGTCGAAGTACATCGAGGAGACCGTCTCCGCCGGCTACGTTCAGGCCGAGGCCCGCGGCTTCGGCAACCGGCTGAGCGCGGTCACCGGCCTGCGCTTCGAGTGCACCACCGACCTCGGCTTCGGCCCGCTGCAGGACCCGGACGCAGTGTTTGTCCGCAACGCGAACGGCACCTTCGCCCGCACCCCGACGGGCGCGCGCATCCGCAAGCCCGAGGCCGGCGCCGCCGGCTCGCTCGCCGAGGTGCCGCTAATCTTCCGCGCGCGCGCCGCCCGGGCCGAACGCACCTACCAGGGCTACTACCCGAGCCTGCACCTCAACTTCAACGCCACCGAGCGCCTGCTCCTGCGCGCCGCCTACGCCCGCACCTACGGTCGTCCCAACTTCAGCAACATCATTCCCAACACCACGGTGAACCAGGATGACGACCTGAACGCCGATCCCGACGAGACCCGCGGCCGCATTTCCCTCAGCAACCTCGGCCTCAAGCCCTGGACGGCCGACAATTACGACCTCTCCGCCGAGTACTACACGGACCAGGGCGGCGTGGTCAGCGGGGGCGTCTTCCTGAAGGAGGTGCAGGACTTCTTCGGCAACTTCGTCAAGGACGCCTCCGCCGCCGACCTCGCGGCCCTCGGGCTCGATGCCCGCTACCTCGGTTGGCGCGTGACCACCAAGTTCAATTCCGGAGCGGCCCGCGTGCGCGGCGCCGAGATCAACGTGCGCCACTCCCTCGCGCCGCTCGGGTCGTGGGGGCGGCAGGTGATGGTGTTCGTCAATGCGACCAAGCTGAAGCTGGAGGGCGACGCCCTCGCGGATTTCACGGGGTTTCTGCCGGAGTCGGTGAACTGGGGCTTCACCGTGGCGTGGCGGCGGGCGACCGTAATTGCCAAGTGGAATTACCGGGGGGAGCAGAAGGCGGTGTCGTATCCCGATCTGGGCCCGGACGCGTTCCGCTACCCGCAGCCGCGGATGCAGCTGGACCTGAGCCTGGACGTGCGGCTGTCGCGGCGCGTTTCCCTCTACGCGAACGTGCGGAACGCGACGGATGAGATCCAGAACGAGTTCGCGTACGGCCCGCAGACGCCGCGGCACGCGCGCGAGTTCTACCACGGCCGTTTCGGCCGCCCGTTCACCCTGGGCCTGAAGGGCGCGTTCTGAGCCCGGCGGGCCGCGGTTCGATGTATCCGGGGCGCGCCGCCCCGGTAGCCGCAGCCGCCGCCCCCCCCACCGCGGAGCCTTCGCGCGCTCCCACCGCGCCCGCGCCCGCCACGCCGGATTGGCTTTCGTCTGTGCCGACCGGGGCAGGATGCCCCGGCTACAACGAACCGAAGCCACGGCGACAGTTCGGCCGAAGCATCCCTCGGCCCCCTACTCCCAATTGGTCTAAAACCTTTCTCGTTCAGATATCCTTCGGTCATCCTTCGGTTATCCTTCGGTTTTAGATAGGTAAACACTAGGACTTCCCTCGTAGTAACCGAAGCCTAACCGAAGGATAACCGAAGGATTTAGCTTAGAGAAAGGGAGGATCCCGCCACGCAACCGCTCGGCATTCGGGCCTAGCACCAGAGGCCGCCGCCGCGAGCCGTTTGGATTTAAATTGCTCTCCAATATCCTTTTACAATCCGACCATCCGCAACTAGGGGGGGGCATCCGACCACCCGAGACCGGCACGAAACTCCGCACCGCGCCTCAGCGGCACCTGGCGTAGGCCTAAAGTCGGCCAAGCTTACACTTTTCGGCGCGCGAAGCTTCGGCGACACGGGCTCCGTGATCCCCGGACGTTGATCGTCCTAGGACCCGGCGCACGTAAAACGCCCCGCCCCCTCCGCCGCCCTCAAAGGTCGAACGTCGCGGTCAGGATGAACTGGCGCGGGTCGATGATCCGGTAGGCGAACGGCGCCCCGTCCGGGTTCACCGCCACCGGCTGCAGCCGGCCATCCTCGAACGCATTCCGCACGTTGAGCTGCAGCCGCGTCCGCACCTTGCCCGCGAAGAGCCGCAGCGCGTAACCTGCACTCAAATCCACGTAGGTCCGCGCCTGATCAAAGACCGGCCGGTTGCGGTCCAAGGTCCGCACCACGCCATCCGCATCCGGCGCCGCGCCCCGGAAACCGATCGCGGCCTGGTCCTCCCAGCGCAGCGCGCCACCCAGGCTAAGGTCCTTCAGGCGGCCCTCGGTGAAGGTGTAGTTGACGAGCGAGTTGAAACGCCATTCGCGGACCTGCGAGCGCGGCTTGCCCTGGTTCGCGATGGCCAGCTTCAGCGGGGCCGAGACGTTGCCCGTGTAGAAGTCCCGCGGCACACCGCCGTTGCCGATGCGCGAGGTCCACCAGTCGACACCGGCATCGTCCTTGAGCGCCGTCCAGATGGGCAGGCGGCGGTCGAGGTACTCCTGCACGCGGGGCGAGATGTTAGTGTCGATCGACTTCTGCTGGGCGCCCGTGAGCTTGAAGCGCCAGTTGCGGCTCGGGTTGTAGTTCAACTCCAGCTCCAGGCCGCGCGCCGCGATGTCGGAAGTCTCGGTGATGCTCTTGCCCACCAGAGTGTCGAGGAAGCCCTCGGGCAGGCCCATCAGCTTCGCCACCGCGGACGAAGTCTGCGCCGCCGTGGGCACGATCCCCTGCGCCGTGAAGCGGGCATTGGCCAGCAGGGTCGCCCAGGTCTCCAGGTTGAACGAGTCGTTGCCGTTGCCGCTGCGCCCGGTGTCCATCCGGATCGCGCGCGTCGCCACGACACCGGCGTCGCCGTTGCGCGCGTTCTCCTGGAAGGTCTCATAGCGGTTGATCCGCAGGAAGAGTCGGTTGTCGAGCAGGCTCACCGAGAGGCCGTAGTCCTTGCCCCGACCGGTCGGGTTCGGCAGCGCCTCCCCCAGCAGGTTGTACTGGGTGATCGCCGGCTGGAAGCTGTCGGACTGGTTGTAATGGGCCGAAACGGAGCGGGCCGCTTGGGCGAGAAAGCGGGCCACGCCGGTGCCATCGCGGGCGGGGCGCTCCACGAAAGCGGTGTCGCGGAACGGCCGGACTACCGCGCCTGCCGTCTTCGTGCGGCCTGCCTTCTCCAGCCACGGACCCCAGCTGCGCAGCGGGGCATAGTCGAGCAACCCCGTGGTGGCATCGACCCCGGCCCCGTTCGAGTCGCGGCTACGGTTCTTGTCCTCGCGGAGGCCGAAGGTCGTCACGAGCCGGTCGCCGAAGAAGAAGTTCTGGGTGGTGGCAGACTGGGTGCGGATCTCGCGGCGGGTGCGATTGGAGGGCGTGACGCCGGCCTCGCCAATGGTGGCGGGCTCGTTGACCCACTGGTTGGTGGCGGCGTTGAACCAGGTCAGGTTGTACGTCCCGGAGAGGCCGTAGACGTCGGCCGGGGCATAGTCGATGTTCGCGCCCGTGGCATCGCCCACGTAGTACTTGTAATAAGCGCGGGCAGCGGTGACGCCGGTACGATTCTGGAGGTTGATCCAGCGGTGGTCGGAGAGGACGGCATCGCGGTAGCGGTAGGTGGCGGTGTCGAGGCGGCGCACCTCGGCGTGGCCGGCGAACTTCTGGGGCCCGACCCAGGAGAGGAGGCGGGGCAGGCCGGAGGGCGTCCACTGGTAGGCGAGGTCGCCGCTCTGGATGTCATTCACCGAGGGCCGGTTGAAGAGCGTGGGTTCGGAGGCGGCAAGGTAGGGCCGCTTGAAGTAGGGGTTCGCGCGGCCATCGAGCAGCTTCTCGTTTACATCCACATAGAGCACTGCGTTGGTGCCCCCGATGAAATTGCGGCTGTAATTGTCGTAGTCCTCGCGCATCCAGCCGGCGCGGAAGGCGAGCAGGTGCTCCCGGGTCTGCACCGCGATCTGCTCGAACTCCACCGTGTAGATGTCGGCTTTGTCCTGGTTGTAGTTGGGGGCGACAAAGTTGACGGACGTCCAATCGTAGAGGGAGCGGTCGGTAATCGAGGGCGTGACGTAGAGCGGGAAGAGGGAGCCGCGGAGGCGCTGGAGGTCCGTGCCGCTCTCCAGGTAACGGAGGTTCGTGTTGGGATTGTCGGGTGTGGGGATCCCCGCGAAGACGCCGGTCGTGGGGACCGTGCCCGTGCGGTTGACGCTCCAGAACTGCACCGCGCCCTGGTCGACGTAGATGCTGGGGCGGTTGTAGAAACCCGTGCCCTGCGCGAAGAGGCCGAGCGGAAGGTTGCCGTCCTGCGCCTGCGTGAACGGGCCGCTGCGGGTGCCGTTGGCGAGCGTGACGAGCTGCGTGGTTGGGTCCCAGGTCGGGCTGCCGGCGGACTTCCAGTAGGTGACGGCGTCGCGGGGCGTGACCGCGTTGGGGCGGCGGGCGTAGTTGTGGTAGGACTCGTAGCTGGCGCGGAGCGTGGAGGTGGTGAACGGCCGGTAGGTCACGGCGGCCTGGCCGCGGCGGCTGATCTCGTCGGAGGGTTTCCGCTGGAACGCCTTGGACTCGTAGACGCCGGAGAGGCGGAGGGCCAGTTTCTGGCGGAGCAGGGGGCGGTTCAGGTCGAAGCTCGTGCGGTAGCCGCCGTAGCTGTCGCCGCGGAGGGTGAAGGAATTCGAGGCGCGGGTGAGGTTGGCCTGGGAGCGCAGGATGTTGACCGTGCCGGAGGTGTTCCCGAGGCCGAAGATGTTGGAATTCGGTCCGCGGCTGATCTCGACCGCATCCACATTGTAGGTGTCGAGCGGGATGCTGCTGTTGGCGGCGAAGTTCCCTAGGGCGACGTTGGCGGAGTCGATGCCACGGATGCGGTTCGCGGTCTGAGGGCTGCCCTGGACGCTGTCGTTCACCCCACCGTTCCGGTCGACGGTGAAGGCGGTGAAATTACCGGTGCCCTCGGTGTTGGCCTCGTAGAGGAACACATCGTTGAGGTCCACCGCGGCGGTATCCAGCAGCTGTTGCTTGGTGACGACCGTGATGGAGGCGCCCAGGTCCTCGAGTTTCGAATTGAGGCGGGTGCCGGAGAGCGTATTGGCCGCGAGGTAGCCGCGGTCGGCGGCGGCGGAGACCTGGAAGGGGGAGAGCTCGACCACCTCCGGGCGGGAGGCGGGCGCGGCGGGCGCGGTCTGGCCGGGCAGGGACGCGGCGGAGACGAGGGCGAGCAGGGCGGAGAGGCGGGGGTTGATCACGGCAGGGAGGGGCGGGGCGGCGACACGCTACCCCGCAGAAGCGGAAGTCAAACGCCGAGCCGCCGCGCCGCAGAAGGGCGCCGGGCTCGGACAGTCGGAGGCAGGGGGCCGGGGCGAGAGCTAGAACCGCCCGTTGAGGCCGACGGACACCGTGGTGCCGTGGAGGCTGTGGAGCTGGATCTGGTCGGGGATGCCGCGGTAGAGCGACTGCGGGGCGTTGGTGAGGTTGTCGACGTCGAGCGTGACCCCGAAGGAGGGCCGAAACTGGTAGGCGCAGCCCCAGTTCCACAGGCGGCGCTCCCGGCGGTAGATGTTCCGGCCCGCGGACCCGGCCGCATAGCTGGTGATGTAATCCCCGGTGTAGGTGAACAGCACCCGGGTGCTGAAGCCGCCGCGGCGCCACGAAAGGCTGGCGTTGCCCATCCGCGGGATGAAGCCGGCCACTTGGTTGGAGGACAGGCCCGCGCGGCCGCCGAAGTCGCCCGCGGCGGTGAGCACCGAGTAGTTGGCCATCCCGCTGAAGCCGCGCAGCCAGCCGGGCAGGAAGCTGAACTGCTGCTGGTAGCTGAATTCCCAACCCTGCACCGTCGCGGTACCAGCGTTGGCCGAGCGGAGCAGGGTGAATCCGGCGTACTCGCCGTTGAAGCCGTTGTCGGCCCCCGAACCCACGGTGCCACCGACGATCCCGGGAACGATGTAGTCGCGGATCCGCTTGTGGAACCAGCCCGCGGAGATAGACCCCACCGGTTCGAAGTAATACTCGAGCGTGGCGTCCCAGTTGCGCGCCACCTGCGGGAGTAGCGCGGGGTTGCTGACCGTGACGGTGCGCTCGTTTTCGTTGGGCGTCTCCGCGGGGGCGAGGTTGCCGAATGGCGGGCGTCCAAAGCTCGTGGACCAAGCTAGCCGGGTCTTGAGGTTCGCGGTCCAGTCGTGCCACGCGTGGACGCTGGGGAACGCCTTGGTGTAGCCACCCGCGAGCTCCCGGCGGTTGCCCGCGTAATCGCGTTGGGCCGCACCAGCCGGATCCGCTGCCTGCTGTGCGGCGGTGCTGAGCGCACGGGCGCGGACCCACCCGTCGGCCTCGTTCTCCGTCCGCTCCCAGCGCACGCCGCCGAGGAAGCCGGTGCGTCCGGCCCAGCCGGAGCGGCCGAGGCGCCCTTGGGCCATCGCATAGGGGGCGGTGACGGTCTCGGTGACGTCCCGGTAGGCCGTGAAGCGGGTCGTCTCGCGGAAATACAAGTCCTCCCGCCAGAGAGCGGGGTTAGCGACCTCGCGGGAACGCATCCACCAGGAGGGTTCCCACTGCGGGATCCGGCGGCCGGTGCGTTCCTCGTCGGTCATCCGCAGGCCCGGGTCGGCGGGCAGCGCTCCGGTGCCGAGGTAGCTCCAACGGCGGGAGGCACTGCGGACGCCGACGTGTTGCTCGCGCCAATGCAGGCCGGCCTTGGCGGCCAGCTGCGGCGCGAAGGCGGGGGTGTAGCGCAGGTCGAGGCGGGCCTCGGTGACGTCGTGGAGCTGCTGGTCGTTCTGGTTCGAGAGGCCGTTGGCGATCGGGCGGTAGTTGGCGGGATCGGTGAAGTCGGGCCCGCCATTGGGCAGGAACGCCGGGTAGAGGTCGGAACGGGTGCGGTCGAGAATCCAGCCGGTGCCCGTGAGCCGGTTGGTCAGCACCGCGCCCTCACCGTTGCCGATGTTGATGCGCGTCCGGGTGTGGCGGACGGCGGCCTCCAGCACCAACGGACCGCGGGTGTGCTCCAGCCCGAGGTCCGCGCGCCGCAGGCGGTTAAAGAAGTTATTCGGCCCGGTCATCGTCACATCGATCGTCGAGGTGGGTACGGGGCGCACCTGGGTGATGCGATTGGTGAAGCCGGGGACAATGCTGGTGGCGGGGCCCGGGACGGTGTTCTGGGTCTGGCTGCCGGTGTAGGCGCGGGTCTCGTATTGGCGCCGGAAGACCTCGGAGTGGTCGACGTAGAGCGTGAGGAGGCTGAGCCGCGTGGCGGGCGTCAGCTGGTAGTCGGCGCGCGCGTTGAGGCTCTTCTGCCGGCGGTGGTTGTAGGTATCCATCGTCCGGTAGTCCCAGACGTAGGCCGGCTGCGCGGTGGTGTTCTGGTAATCGCGGGTGGTGGTGAACCAGCCGAGGGCGATCTCGCTGCTGAAGAGGTTGACCGCGATCCCGAGATTCCGGCTGCCACCACCGACGTCGAGGAGCTCCTGGTACTGGAGGTTGCCGAGCGCGTGCGTGCGGTGGGCGGCGCGCAGCGGGATTTGTTCGGTGAAGGGCGGAGCGGTCCGCGCGAGGAACGTGTAGGCCACGCGGCGGCGCTCGCGCATCGCCAGCGGCGAGCGGGTGCGCAGGTTGATCGTCCCACCGAGGGAATCCGCGCCCTTGTCGGGAGTGTGGCCCTTAATGACCTCGATCTGGTCATACATCGTGCTGGTCAGGTTATTGATATTCGTCCCGCGGCCCATCGCCCCCTGGCTGGTGACCATCGCGCCGTCCATCGTGATGACGTTCAGCCCGGGCCCCATCCCGCGAATGGTGAACCCACCGATTTCGCCGCCCGCGCCGAGGCTGGGCGAAATGCCCGGCAGCCGGCTCGCGACCTCGCCGGCGTTCAGGTTCGAAACGTTCCCCAGCGAATCGGTGGCCGCGATCTGGCGGAGGTTGGTCGAGAGGCGCTGGGCGGTGATCGCGGCAGCGTCGCCCTCGCGTTCCCCGACGACCCGGAACTCCGCAAGGCGGTAGATCGCCGCCGTGAGGTCAAAATCCCGTGTGACGCGCCCGTCGGGCGGGACGGTCACCGCGGCGCGCTGGGCATCGAGTCCCAAGTAGGAGACCACGATTTCGTGGGCACCGGCGGGCACGGGCGCGAGGGTGTAACGGCCACCGGCGTCGGTGAGGGTCCCTAGCCCGAGGGCCGGGATCTCGACCCGGGCGCCCTCGAGCAGGTTGCGGGTCGCGGCATTACTCACGGCGCCGGCAACCGCTCCGGCGGCGAGGGCCGCGGGGGCGGCGGTCAGGCCCAGCAGGAGAATGGCGACGCGGAAGAGGCGGGAGCGGGAGTGGGCGGGGGTCATCGGGGCTAAGGGTTTCAGCGCCAGTCGTCGGTGCGGAAGGGAGAGGCGGGCAGGCCGGCGCCGTTGTAGAGGTTGCAGGCGGGGAAGTTCTCCCAGGCGTAGCGGGCCGCGGCCGGCCGGGGCACGTCGGAGCTCGAGACGATCACGCGGTCCCCTTCGATCCGGGCGGTGGCGGGCCGCCACTGGCGGTCCTCCCCGGCTACCTGGAAGCCGGTGAGCGGTCCACCCCGCGCCACGAGGCCGCCCTCGGTGTGGCGGAAACGCAGCGCCACCTCGCGCCCCAGGAGCTCGTGCCCCGCCGGCAGCGGACCGGAAGTCGCCGGCACCTTCCGGCCATAGACCGCGCCGAGCGCCCAGAGCGAGAGGCGGCGGCCGACGTCCTGCTTGTTGCGCGGATGGATGTCCTTCTCCTCGCCCACGTCGATCGTGATGGCCATCCCGGTCTGCGGCAGCGCCAGCGTGCGGAGCATCGCCTCGCGGACCGCGGGCCAGTCGCGCCCCGGGCCGCCGAAGTTAGGCAGCTGCACCCAAGCGAAGGGGAACTCGCGGCCCCAGCGCTGGCGCCAGTCTTGGACCAGCAGCCGCAGCTGCGCCTCGTAGAGGGCGGGTTTGCCGGGCAGCGTGTTCGCCTCGCCCTGATACCAGAGCGCGCCGCGGAACGTGTAGGGGATGAGCGGAGCGATTTTGCCGTTGAACAGGCCCCCAACGTCCGCCTTGCGCTGCGCCGCCGCCTTCGCCTTCGCGGCCTTCGCCGCATCGGCCGTCTGGGCCGATTTAGCGCTCTTGGCCGCCTTGGCCGGCGCCGGCTCGGCCGGTTTATCCAGGGCTGCGCGCAGTTCCGGCACCGCGCGCTGCGCCTCAGCGGCGATCCAGGCCTCGATGGGCGTCCCGCCGACGGAGGAATTAATCAAGCCGACCGGCACCCCGAGTTCCCGGTGCAGTTCGCGACCGAAGAAGTACAGCGTGGCCGAGAAGGCGCCGACCGTCTCCGGCGTGCACACCACCCAGCGCCCGCGCGGCTCGGCCTGCGGGGTCGCCGCGGAAGGCGATTCCTCCTTGAACATCCGCACCCGCGGCAGCCGGGCGGCGGCCTGCTCCTCCGCGTAACCCCGTGAGCGGGCCACGGTCATCGCCATATTGGACTGGCCCGAGCCCAGCCAGACCTCGCCGACGAGGACCTCCTTGATCTCAATCCGGTTCTCGCCGCGGACGACCAGCGTCCCGCCCTCGCCCGCGGGCAGCGGGGAAAGGGTCACCGACCAACGGCCGCCGGCGCCGGCGCGGGTGGCCTGGCTTTGGCCGAGGAAAGTGACCGTGACCGCCTCCTCCGGGCTGGCCCAGCCCCAGATGGCCACGGGTTGCCCCGCTTGGAGGACCATCTGGTCCGAGAGGATGGCCGGGAGGCGGACGGCGGCGCGGGCCGCGGAAGGCACGGCAGCGGCGAGGGCCAGGCACGCAGGCAGGAGGCGGAGGGGCAGGGTCATGCG